>CAZKSF010000012.1:0-53146 GCA_964555405.1 uncultured Bacteroides sp. | reverse complement strand
ATTATTATTATCTTTGCACTCGTAAACGAAGAAGAACATTGAAATATCGAGGTGCGCAAAAGGGGCATACCGAGATTAACAAAGAAATAAGAGGGTGGCTCTCAACGCCTTACCGCTTGGATACACAACCCCAGGCGGATCACTAAGAAGGTCACGATTTTCAATCGAAATCGTGACCAATTTTTTTTGTTTGCATGGTGCTGAAGTTTCCGGGTGTCGAGATTACAATGAATGTCTGACTATTTTCTTTTTTAAACAATCTATTATTTTAAAGATGAGCGAAAGGATATCTGATTTTATCATCACAATAGCCGTTACAATAGGTGTTGTAATTATCAAGGTATTACCGAAGAAAATCAAATGGGGATGGAGAATTGTTATCGGCTTGTTATCAGCAATCATTCTTTCTATGATAGGACATTTGATTGTTAAGTGGTGCTGTTAACACCACAAGACGGTGGCATTTTACCAAACTCTTTTTGGCGAACGACTTCCAGTATCAGAACATCGGTTTGTTTTGAGGTAATGTAGTAATTCAATTGACGGCATACTCTCGCAGATTATGACCGATGGATTATGCCTATTATGCCTCTGGCGATTATTGTATTGCTCGAAAATTTTTATTACTTTTGTATTTGCAATGACAAAGGATGAACTTGTAGCGAGACTATGTGATATAGAATGGGATGATTTCGAGGTTAAGGCTGCGAAATCTGATTTGCCGAAGAATATTTGGGAAACCGTGAGTGCTTTCTCAAATTGCTCCGGCGGTTGGATTGTGCTTGGAGTGAAACAGTCTGGACGCACATTTGAGGTTACGGGGGTGGATAATATAGAAAAACTTGAACAGGACTTTTTCGGAACTCTACGCTCCAAGAAATTTAATGTCCCTCTCTTTGCCACGCCCCATCGCTATGAAATAGAAGGAATGAGAATACTTGCGTTCTATCTTTCATCATCTGAGGTCAAGCCTGTATATTTCGGAGCGCTTGAAAACACATTTATCCGGATGGGTAGCGGAGACCAGCGCGCCACACAACAGGAAATAATGTCGATGGTTCGTGACCAGTCATTCGGAATTCAGTCTCAGAAATCAATTCCCAACACGAACATTGACATGCTCAACCGTGATGCCCTTACCGACTTTCGTGGCGAGGTACGTCATTGGGGATTAGTTCCACATCTTGACAGTGTGAGCGATGATGAATTCTGTAAGGGTGTGGGCATTACCGATCATTCCGGACATCTGACCTACGGTGGGTTGATAATGCTTGGAAAAAATCCTTATATATTCAATTTAGTTCCCACTTTCTGCGCAGATTATGTTGAAATACCCGGCAATGGGTTAGAAGCGATGACCAACAATTACCTGTATCGTATACCAGAGCAGCAGAATCTTTGGGAGGCGAGCCGCATTATCCTACGTCGGCTTCGTACACTCGTCAACACCCCTATGATCGGAATTAATGAACGTGGGCAGTCGGTAGAAGATTTATCCGAATACGCCATACTGCGCGAAGCAATGGCAAATCAGATGGCTCATGCCGACCATTTTAGTCCTCGTCGAAGCTGTATCCACGTCTTTGACGATCGGATTGAGTTCCTTAATCCCGGAGGTATGCCAATGCCATTGGAAGTTATGGAAAACTCATTTGAATCCCAGCCTCGCAACCCTGTAATCGCAAAGTTATTCAGATTGGCACATATTTCTGAAAATCTTGGTTATGGACTCCGCAAGCTAAAGCGTTGGAAGGAAGTGACAGGTCGTTCAATGCACATCGATGCAACCATCAATTCGGTAAAAGTTACATTTAACCTACAAGCTCGCGATGCTGATGTCGCTAAAAATGTCGCTAAAAATGTCGCTAAAAATGTCGCTAAAAACTTAACCGAACGACAGCAAAAAATCATAAATCTTATAAGTGAAAACCAACATACCACCAGAGCCGAAATTGCTTCCTCAATCGGAGTTACCACGAAAACAGTAGAACGCGAACTCGCCACCCTCTCCGACCTAGTGCGATATGTTGGCTCCAAGAAAGGAGGACATTGGGAATTAATAAATAATAATAAATAAGATTAAAGTCACTGAAGATAATATTCTCAGTCTTCTATCAAATAGTTTACTGGAAAGATTGTGGAACCCATCTGATAAACTATTTATCAGCATCAGTTATCCAAGCAAGGAACTCCCTAAATAGGGGAGCTGTTAACACCCCAAGACGGTGGCATTTTACCAAACTTTTTTTGGCGAACGACTTCCAGTATCAGAGCATTAACTCAAAATGATTTCGACGTGTCCTAAAATCAAGGACACTATGGATAAGCTATATTATTAAAAGACAATATTCATGTCCAGCAAGAAACATACAGGGTTAGAAATTGAGTAGTACGAAAAGTTTATGGTGGTTGGAGTATGATTCGCCTTCTTCGCCGATGGTGATGGCGTTATTTATGGCAGTTGTCAGTTTGTTGTCTGCCAATAGTGTGGCAACCCAGTTCTCTTTTGAGAGATACGATTGTTGTTTGCTGAAGTTGGGAAGATATCTACGCATTGCGGTTATTACCTCGTCGGAGGTAGCGAAGTAGCGGTTTGTTTTGAGGTAATGTAGCAGAAACCAAAATTCAATTGACGGCATACTCTCGCAGATTATGACCGATGGATTATTGGCATAATGCTGGCGCATCGCATTGAACTTGACTTTATCGGCGTGATGAATGCGTGTAACGTCTACATCAAAGACGCAAACAGCAATACCTTCATCTGTCAATACTCGCTCAATCTGACGCTGAATATCTTCGATATTTTGTTCGGCAAAGTTGCGGGGTTTGCAAACATAGTTATACCCATTGAGGCTTTTAAGGTGTGTGAAGTAGAATCTTTCGGTCGCGCCCTCGCCAATGATAGTAATAGTCGGATTTTTAAGCTTGCGCTCTTTGATTTTTCGTGCCATAATTACAATACATTGGGAAGTGCGCCAAAACGTCCGTTCATATACGCGCGGTGTATTGATGATAATTTATTGAGACCTTTGAAATCAACGAGTGAAAACAGTTGAGAGCTTCCATTCTTGCCTTTCTCGGTAAACCAAACTGAATCTTTTCCGAAAATATCATCAATATCTTTCAGAATAGGGTCATAGTGCGTTGAAACAAGTAGCTGCGACTTGTTGTCAGGCGTATTGATGAATTTTGAGAGGATGTACTCCATCAGATTGGGGTGCATCGACGCCTCAATCTCATCAATACATAAGAATGCATGTTGGGTGAGTTGCTCATAGATCAATGACTCCAATTCCACCATTCGTTTTGTTCCTGTACTTTGGCAAGCCTCCGGAAGAACATATTCCTGTGTGCCGTCTGCATTTTCTACCTGGTGTCCGAAAAGAGCAGCCATTTTCCGTATCTTAATATCTGATATATTAAAGTCTGCCTCTTTTGCAAATTGCAGAAGGTACTCACGGAAATCCTCGCTATCGGCGATGTGTTTTTTAGCATCATTGGAAAGGGTAGAGAGTGAACCACTCTGTAATGGTAGAATACGCATATCAATCCAACGGCGCATATTATCAAGATATGCAACTGATACATTCACTTTTTTCAATGCCGCAAGAAGTGACATGTTCCGCAGGCAGTTCATGGTCATAACATCAATCTCTGCTTGCGAAAGTTTAACAACTGCCGGATTGAAATTCAGTTTGGACACACCATCGACATCTTCCCGACAAAACACCTTCGTAGGGCGATTGGAAAGATATACAAATAGAGACTCATGGCAAACTTTCTCAGGGTTTACCTGGAGCTTATACCAATAACGAAGTCCATCGACATATAATTTTAATTCGAATTCCGTGTCGAAAGAAATGGCATCTTTTCTCAATAAAAATGGCTGCACCTCCGTACCATCATCATTTGTCGAAGGCAGGGTATTCCAAAATTTACGTAAGAACTCAAATGCATCAAGCAGATTTGATTTACCGCTGGCGTTGGCTCCAAGTACAACGGCAAAACGTAATAGTTTTACTCCATCGGGCATGATTACCACGCTATTGTAGCGGTCATCCTCCGATGGCTCAAAACTCAGTTCCACTTCATCACGAAACGACTTAAAATTCCGTATTTTCAGTTCTTGTATCATATGTGGTACTATTTAATGCTGCAAATATAGAAAAAATTTATCCGGATAGTAAAATAAAACTAAAAAATCCACGATTTTATTTATTTAAATTGATGATTTTGCTCCAAATAACAAATTAAAATATTGTAATATGGGGTATTTGCTTAGGATGATCATCATTCATAACATGTCAGATAGTGTCCAAATCAATAATATTGACTCTCTTTGCAGTGACACCTTGACGCATCACGTCGTTTCGTTAAGGTCATACCGGTGCCATCATTGATAAGTTGGAAATGTACACTTTTTACTTTCAGAATCATTTATAGAGCGTGTACCGGATAAAAAATGTACTATTTTATCCAGTACAGTGAATTTATTGGATAAAATATGACTATTTTTACAGCCTGATACGATGCCACATCAAGAATAACATGAAAAGAATTATTTCAGGTGCCTTGTCAGTCGCTTTAGCTCTGTCGGCAGGCGCCCAGTCCGAAAATAAGATAATCAGGATTGCAACTGACAATACCGATCTCGTCCTGGAGGTCGGTCCGAACAATCGTCTCTATCAGACTTACCTTGGTCCGAAACTCCTGCACGAAGACGACTTACAAAATCTGTCCTGGAATAAATATGCCGGAACGGATGGTGCGGTCACAACCCGCGGTTGGGAAGCATATTCCACGTCGGGTAATGAGGATTTTTTCGAACCGGCTCTCGGCATAACTCATGCCGATGGTAATATGACAACATATCTGTATTATGTAAGTTCTTCCCAAAAGGGATACCCTGACCGCACCATCACCGAAATTAAGCTGCGCGATGATAAATATCCGGTGGAGGTAACTCTTCACTATGTAGCATTCCCTGCCGAAAATGTAATCAATACGTGGACTGAGATTTCTCACCGGGAAAAGAAACCGATCACACTGTCGAATTATGCCTCGGCAATGCTTTACTTCAACAAGCCGGAATACTGGCTTACCGAATTCAGCAGCGACTGGGCGAGAGAGGCACAGATGAGTAGCCAGCAGTTGCAGCCGGGCAAGAAAGTTCTCGATACTAAGCTGGGAAGCAGGGCTGCCATGCACATGCACCCATTCTTTGAGCTGGGTCTTGACGGGTCCGTAAAAGAGCACTCAGGTGAAGTCCTGATGGGAACTCTCGGGTGGACCGGTAATTTCCGCTTCACCTTTGAGGTGGATAATGTGGGAAACCTGCGCGTGCTCCCCGGAATCAATCCGTACGCATCACAATACGAACTGAAAGCCGGCGAGGTTTTCACCACACCTGATTTTATCTTCACGGTCAGCTATAACGGTACGGCGCAAGGGAGTCGCAATCTTCATGAATGGGCTCGGAAGTATCAGCTTAACGATGGCGAAGGTCCACGCCTGACCCTGCTCAACAACTGGGAAAATACAGGATTTAATTTTAATCAGGAGATTCTCGCCGGGCTGATGAAGGAGGCTAAACATCTCGGTGTGGACATGTTCCTGCTTGACGACGGCTGGTTTGGCAACAAATATCCTCGTAAAGATGACCATGCCGGTCTTGGCGATTGGGAAGTGACTCACGATAAGCTTCCCGGAGGCATACCCGCGCTTGTTGATGCTGCCAAAGAAGCAGGAGTGAAATTCGGTATCTGGATTGAACCCGAGATGGTCAATCCCCGTAGTGAACTGTATGAGAAGCATCCTGACTGGGTGATAGAACAACCTAACCGCGACACATATTACTATCGTAATCAATTGGTGCTTGACATGAGTAATCCCAAGGTGCAGGATCATGTATTCGGAGTAGTGGACAACATATTAACGGAAAATCCTGATGTTGCATACTTCAAATGGGATTGCAACAGTCCAATTACCAATATCTATTCCCCTTATGCCGGTGAAAAGCAAGGTCAGCTGTATGTAGATCATGTGAGAGGCATATATAACGTATTGAAACGAGTGAAAGAAAAATATCCAGATGTGCCGATGATGTTATGCTCGGGAGGTGGAGCGAGATGTGACTATGAAGCGCTTAAATTCTTTACCGAATTCTGGTGTTCGGACAATACCGACCCTGTCGAGCGTATATATATCCAATGGGGATTCTCTCAGTTTTTCCCTGCCAAAGCAATGGCGGCGCATGTGACAAGCTGGAATAAAAATACCTCGATAAAATTCCGGACAGATGTAGCGTCTATGTGTAAACTCGGTTTCGATATTGGATTGCATGAACTCTCAGCCGAAGAACTTGAATACTGTCAACAGGCAGTTGCAAACTGGAAGCGTCTGCAACCGGCGGTTATGGATGGTGACCAGTATCGGTTGGTTTCTCCCTACGATACAAACCATGCAGCAGTGGAGTATGTAGACAAGTCGAAGAACATGGCAGTGTTGTTTGCCTACGACATTGCTCCGCGTTTTCAGGAGAAACTCGCGACTGTGAAACTTCAAGGACTTGATCCGGATAAGAAATATATGGTAAAGGAAATAAACCTTATGCCGGGCACGGCGCCGAAATTTGTTCAGAATAACAGAGTGTACACCGGTGACTACCTTATGAAAGTCGGTCTGGATGTATTCACCCGACAGCACAACACCAGTACAGTTGTTGAACTGACCGCTGAACCTGAGCGGTATTAAGTCATGTTGATCTTGTTAGGTTCATAAAGTGGATATTGAGGAGTTAAGGGAATATTGTCTTTCGCTTGGTGCAGTGACTGAGAAGACGCCGTTCGGCAAGTTCGCGGCGCGATTTGACTCAATACTGGTATTTTATGTCTGCGACCATATGTTTTGCATGGTGGACATGGACGACTTTTCATATGCGGTTGTGAAAAATACTCCCGAAAAAATCGCCGAATTACATGAGACCCGCAAATCCACAGAATCGCAACGCAACATGAGTGCGAAATATTGGATACAGCTTAATTTCGGCGGCGATATGTCCGATGGCGAGATCCTTGATCTTATCAAGCAGTCTTATAGTATAGTAAAAGTAAAATATTCAAAGGAAACCTGACCGTTGCGGTTACATCCGAATTCGTCGTATCATAATCTGTCAAGTGACAGCCAGACTTTTTCAACAATAGAAGTATGCAGTTTACAGATATAGTTTTCGCATTGTTTATGGTTGTGTTTTTCTGCATATACTGGTTCGTTTTCCGAAACAACCTGAAATGGCAGAACATATTCCTCCTTGGCGCGAGCTACATTTTCTACGGCTGGTGGGATTGGCGATTCCTTATACTCATTGTTCTTACTTCATTCTCGACATACGGCACCGCATTACTTTTTGAAAGATATCGGTACAAATGGCTGATTCAAGGTAATATCATCCTGAATATCGGTATATTGATTGTATTCAAGTACTTCAACTTCTTCAGTGATAATATTAACAGGCTCTTTGAGCTGTTTGGGTTCGGATTGGACTGGTTTACGTTGGATGTCCTGCTTCCGGTCGGTATATCGTTCTATACATTTCAGGCTATCGGTTATTCCGTTGATGTGATGCGTGGAAATGTCGCGCCGGTCCGAAACCTTATAGGCTTCTTTGCTTTTATCGCCTTTTTTCCACAATTGGTTGCCGGTCCTATTGAAAGCGCAAAAAGCCTGCTGCCGCAAATCCTGAGAAAAAGAATATGGAATACCCGGCAGGCTGTCGACGGACTCCGGATGATATTATTCGGCTTACTTAAAAAAGTATGTGTCGCCGATATGCTTGCCATTTATGTCGATCGAATATTCGAAGATCCGGTAATCAGTCCTTTACTTATTCTTACCGGGGGAATACTCTTCACTTTTCAGTTGTATTGCGATTTCTCGGCATATAGTGAGATTGCACGCGGTTGTGCTTCCGTTTTAGGGATAAATCTGATGGTGAACTTTCGTTTCCCTCTGTTATCCCGCAACATCATTGAGTTCTGGCAACGTTGGCATATATCCCTCATGCTTTGGTTTAAGGAATATGTTTACATACCTCTGGGAGGCAATAGAAAGGGTAAATGGCGTACTGTAGCGAACTATTCGATAGTGTTTCTTCTGTCAGGCTTATGGCATGGAGCAGCCTGGAATTTTGTCATCTGGGGTGCTTATTGGGCTTTATGCTACGTTATCGGACGCTATATCCTGCATCTTGACCGTCATCCGGGGAAGAATATCTCGCTGTACGACCTACCGAAAATTATTCTTACATTCGGCGTCGTGGCGTTTGGATTCTATATTTTCCGCTGCCCTGATACTTATTTGGTAATGACAGGAATAAAAAGCTTGTGGATATATATACTCTGCTTCGGACTCCTTTGGGTGATGGCGGAATCAGTTATTTTAGTATGGCGGCATCTTAAAAATCGGTTCGATAAATCCACAATTCTGATTCCGGTAATACTTGCGGTGTCTGTTGCTGCAATATTTTTCATACACTCGGAATATCTGTTGAAGTTATGGTGGGTCGTTGCTGCTTGCATGGTGGCTTCAATCGAATGGAATGACCGTAACAGGGATTATCCCTTCTCGGTTGCACCACGTAACCGTTTCCAAAGACTCTCGCTATATTGGGCAATGGGTACACTTATCATTCTGAGTGAGCCGACAGAAATGACATTCATTTATTTCCAGTTCTGAGTATGAGTCCCACAAATCGCCATATCCTGTATTTCCTTCGACGGACGTTATTGATGGCGTCAGCAATAATTGTTCCGTTCGTTGTATGGTATGTGTGTTCCGATCCATTCAAGGTGTTATACCGTTACGATGAGTATTTCGAAAATCCCGGCACGAATAAGGCACGCATTGGCATTAACAAAGGCATGGTTACAGTGAATACCTACATGGACAATCTCCGCACCGATATCGTTTATAATGCTTTCATTTTCGGCTCATCCATCTCTTGTTATTACAATGCATATGAGTGGCGTGAACTTGTCGGGAATCAAGATTCGGGAGAAACCGAAATCAATCCCTTCCATTTCGATTCTGCAGGTGAAAGTCCCATGTCAATGGCAAGGAAAATCGAATATCTTGACAAAATCGGCGCACCGATTGATTATGCTCTTATCATACTTGATCCAATTGTTATGGGGAACCGGGAACTTGATTCGCCGTTCGCAATCGATCCGGTGGAGATTCATCCCGGATTGCAGCATTTCATAAAATATCATTATACGTTTTTCAGGGCATCTACAAATGCTGATTATTTAAAAAACCTGATTGCATCGAAAATTACCGGCAGAGCCGCCAATATAGGACATAATCCGATATTCGAGAGTCAACCGATAATCCACGATAGATTTACCAACCAGGAGAGTCTACCGGAATGGGACTCTCTGATTTCTGCAAATCCGGTGCAATTTTACATGGATCATCCGCTGCTACCACCAAGTCATGAGGTAGTAGCATCCCAACCCGTCATAACCGCAGAGAAACGCGATGCTTTCAACAGAATAGCTGACATACTCCATCGTCATAATACTGATTATCAAATTATCGTGTCACCCAATCGCCGTGGAATATCATTATCGCCTGACGATCTGCGTATATTGCAAGGTACCTTCGACCCATCCCGTGTACATGATTTTTCCACAATCTATGCCGCGGATATGCACACCGATACTTTATTATACGACAACACTCACTACCGTCCGCCATTCGCATCAAAAATGATGCACGCGGTCTATGATTTTCCTCAATAGATTTTTATTTCTGATAGAATGGTGTTATCTTTGTGAAACATTTTTATCATATCAACGCTTATGAAACATACGTTCCTTCCGGTTTTATTGTGTAGCGCCGCTCTATGCGGTTCGGTAGCTCAGGATTTGCATGCCGATAGCACTAAACAGCCTCAGTTATGGCGCCCGACAGTTATATACGATTACAATATGATGGATGGCGAGTGGAAACTTCGGCACTTCGGTACAAATGAGTATGATTTATTCACCGGTTATCAGTTAAAATCACATAATATCTACTATGGTGATACCGGAGAGCCGCAAAACGAGGGGATTGCAACCTTGGAGAATGGGGAAGTGGTTGTAGAGGAACAGTTTACATACAAACCTGAAGGAACGCTGACTCTTATTAGAAAAATGCAGTATGATCCGATTGTTCCTGTATGCGTTTACCAAGAGACATGGACAAATAATGTTGAAAAAGACATATATCTTGATGAGACGCTGCTTGCGACAATTTATAAGACTGAGATTGCCCGTAATGAGGCAGGGAACATAACGTCCATAAGATCTTATACTCAGAATGTCATCAATGATCCGGGTGTCTGGGAACCTAATATCTCCTGGTTTGAGGTCGAGTACGGGGATGATCAGACGGCCACGGCAATAAGGTATTATCAGCAAATGCCCGGGGAGGAGCCGGTAGAGCGTTCTTCTATAACCGATATTGTCTGGGATAGAACCGACGGACAGATCACTTCCTATAATTACCTCTCATTCGTAAATATATCTTCTAAAAACCGCATTCTTTCTGCAACTGTTAACGATACCTCTTTCCACGGTTCTTTTTCCGGAAAACTGACAGCTTCCTATGACTGGCAGGATGACGATAATTACAGCTATGAGTGGCGTCTGATGCTCAATGATGACGATGAATTTCCTTACCGGTCACTAAGTGTGTCCGCTTCTCTTGGTTTCAGTCAGCGGGAAATAGAAAATGTTAGTGTTACCGGCTTTGACAATTATGATGAAGAGAGTGGGCAGTACAAGGTGGAAGCATTTGAAAAGAGAGTGACTAAGTATTACATCGATTTATATGGAATCACAATAGGCTCAGAGCGAAAAGATTATTGGGGAGCTGAATTGTATAATGAAGAAGTCACATATAATACTATTGAATATGATGCAGAAGGCGGTTATCCCGTTTTATGGTATAGCGATTACGTCAAGGAAGTCTTTGAAGATTCAGTTTTCCTGAATACACCGGCAGGAATTGATGAAGTAGCCAGCGATGATACCGAGGTGAAGTATTTTAATCTTCAAGGTATTGAAGTTGCCGATCCTACCGCCGGAATGTATATCCGCCGTCAGGGGTCAGAGGTGACAAAAGTCCTGATTAAGTAACACCGGGTCATTTGGATGCATGCCGCTCAACCGTTCTTCTCTGATACGTATCTCAACGATAGACAAATGCCTTCAGAATCGTTTCCGTCGCTGGACTATCGGCGACCTGATTGACGCATGCTCCGACGCGCTTGCCGAATTCGAGGGGAGGAGCACACCGGTGAGCCGTCGGACATTTCAGAATGATCTGGCATTGATGCGGAGCGACCGGCTTGGATATAATGCGCCAATTGTAGTACGCGAGAACAAGTATTACGAATACTCGGATCCGGATTACAGTATTTCACATCTTCCGCTTAACGAAGAGGGGCTCGATGCGCTCAATTCGGCGCTTGACATCCTGCGTCAGCTTCAGGGTTTTCCTCAGTTGTCATCATCAATTGAGACTATCAGCAAGCTTAACGAGCAGATATCGCGTCAAACGGGGGCATCAGTTCCGGCAATGGATATGGAGTGTGTGCCGGGATACAGCGGTTCCGGATTTATCGGCATAATATACGATGCCGTACGCAGGCAGCAGACCATCAACCTTGAGTATCAATCGTTCAAAGCCAGGCAATCACAGCATCTGGTGGTTTATCCATATTTATTGAAAGAGTACCGGAACCGTTGGTTTCTGATTGGCGAGAAATCGACCAACCGCGTGCCGCGGGTCAATATCTTCGCTCTCGACCGCATTCGTTCGGTGTCGATAAACAAGGACTATCCGTTCAAGAAATGCGTTGACTTCGATCCCGGACACTTTTTCGACGATACTATCGGTGTGACAAGACAGATAA
Source organism: uncultured Bacteroides sp. (assembly GCA_964555405.1). Lineage (GTDB taxonomy): Bacteria > Bacteroidota > Bacteroidia > Bacteroidales > Muribaculaceae > Paramuribaculum. The sequence goes on along the minus strand of CAZKSF010000012.1, from coordinate 41,181 downwards.
ATGATAAAGCGCGCCGCGTCGTGATAAAGATTGACAGGCAGCAAGCTCCCTACGTAGAGTCAAAGCCGTTTCATTTGTCGCAGAAGATTGAGGAGCGATGCCCCGACGGTAGCATTGTGATTTCACTGAAAGTTGTAATCAATAAAGAGCTCCAGCGTCTCATACTTGGTTATGGCGGACACGCCGAAGTGATTGCACCGCCGGCATTAAGGGAGCAGGTGGCGGAAAGTGTGCGCAGGGCGGCGTCGCGCTATGAGCAGCCACCGGATATTAGCAAATATTAACACTGTTGTCTCGAAGTGCGCAAAATGATTGCGCACTAGCTGTCTAACTTTGCGGTCAGAAACTTAAAATGACCGTATATATGAAGACAATTGAAGGACATGATGTGAAAATATTCACCGATAATATCGAAGCCACCGCTTTGGAGCAGATAACCGCTCTGTTGTCAATAGATGTATTCTCGGATAAAAAGATACGTATCATGCCCGATGTACATGCCGGTGCAGGTTGTGTAATAGGTTTCACCGGCGATCTGGGCGAAAAAGTAATTCCCGACATAGTAGGGGTTGACATCGGTTGCGGCATGCGGATACTAAATCTCGGCAAACTTAGCGATATTGATTTTCATGCTTTTCACGAGCACATTCGCAGTAATGTGCCCTCCGGAAAAATTGTAAGGGAGGATCGTTTGGGGTTCTCTCCTCTGGTCGGTGAGGAGATGGACATTTACCGTGAGGCAAAACAGCTTGTGACACGACTTCATTGTTATCGTGAACTGAAGGATTCCGGACGTATCAACAAGTCGATCGGTTCGCTTGGCGGCGGCAATCATTTCATTGAGTTGGATAAGGATGACGATGGCAACGTGTACCTTGTTATCCATACCGGTTCACGTAATCTCGGCAAACAGGTTGCTGAAATATATCAGGCAAAAGCAGTCAGTCATCTCACCGCCGGCGCCGATGAGTTTGAAGAGGCTGTCAGGCGGACTATTGAGGAATACAAAGCTGCCGGACGTCGTTCGGAACTGCAGTCGGTAATCAAGAATATGCGTAAGAATCGAAAACAAGCGTTGCCTTCGCTTCCTGCGGCTCTCTGTTATATAGAGGGCGAAACCCGCGAGCAGTATCTTCACGACATGCGCTTATGCCAGCAATGGGCTGTGCTCAACCGTAAACTCATATCATTGCTGCTCATGCGCTTCTTCCCCGGATCAGAGGTGAAGGATATGTTTGAGTCAGTTCACAATTATATCAGCGACGATAACATTATCCGTAAGGGGGCGATTTCGGCGGCTGAAGGAGAACGCTGCATAATTCCGCTTAATATGCGCGACGGGTCGCTGCTCTGTACCGGCAAGGGTAATCCCGACTGGAACTGCTCCGCTCCCCATGGAGCAGGGCGAGTGCTCAGCCGCTCACAGGCATATGAGAAAATAACGATGGAAGATTTCGAAGCGTCAATGCAAGGCGTATATTCAGAATCGGTCAATGACTTCACCCGCGATGAGTCGCCGATGGCTTACAAACCTGCGGAGGAAATAATCGCAAACATCGGCGATACGGTCAGCATCGACACCATCATCCGTCCAGTTTTCAACTTCAAGGCGTCATGACATCTTAACGGGGGAGAAGAACATCGACAGAACCGCGCCGTAATCCCTGAATCCCCGGCGTGTCAGCTGGAGACGGTCCCCGTCAATGGTTATAAAGCCGTCATATTCAAGGGTAGCGATCAGTGGTCTGTAGTCACTGTCAAACCCGGCGCCATATAATTGCCGGGCAGTATTCAGCGAGAACCCGCCTGAGTAGCCGGATATAGCCACATATTTAGCGAATATCTCTGCCGGAGGGAGTGCGTAATGCCGGTCGGCTTCGAAAGAGGCGCCATCAAGCAATCCGGTTAGAGTACTTTTGTTTTTGCCGGCATTATAGGAGATACCGTTCTCCGACATGCTTTGAGCCGAGATGCCGAAACCTTTGTATTGCCTGCCACTGAACATCCTGTGCCGGAGATAAGAGGACAGGCCCTTGTCTTCGGCACTGATGCTGAACGTGTTTTGTCCGAAAACACCGTGATAACCAAGCCGTGTCAGTTCATCGAACAGCATAGAATATTGCTGATAGCAATTATAACTGTCGGGTCTGTAACCTGAGTTGAGCTGATTGGTGCGTAACTCATAGAGGGTAACCTGTTCGGGGTGCAATCCGGCTATAGTCTCCACATCCTCTCGGATTGAATCAAGCGACTGTCCGGGGAGTCCGTACATCAGATCAAGATTTATCTTTTCAATACCGGAGCTATGGGCACAGTCGATGGCTCGACGCATAATATCGGCATCGACAGTGTGTCGGTTAAGAGGATTAAGAACGGCACTGCTTGACGATTGCAGTCCGAGAGATATACGTCGGATACCTGCTCCGGCAATAATTCTTGCTTTCCGTTCGGTCAGTGTCTCGAAAGTGCCCTCGATACTTGGCTCGAAGTCCGGGGATAGATTGACTCGTCCGGTTATATCCCTGTACAAGTCAATCAACTCACTGAATGTATCGTCATGGAGGGCGGTCGGCGTGCCCCCTCCGATGTCGAATCCATAAAGTTGACATGACGGATTGTCATTGATGAAACCGCAAATATCGTCACGAAGGCGCTTTACATACAGGTCCTGGATTGCTTCCGAAGGGAATAACAATCGGGTATATTCACAGAATGAGCATAATTTTCGGCAGAACGGTATGTGCACGTAGAATGCAACCGGTTGTGAAATATCGAATGACAAGGCTCCCGGAGCTGTATATTCAGCCCAGTCGCCGGGTGATAAAGGATATGAGGTGTTGTAAAGCGGATTCCCGGTCCTTGATTTCAGTTGTCGCCGTATCTCAGATGATGATGTTGTCATTGTGGAATCCTTGTCTGAAATAAATACCGTCATATAAGAGTGACGACTCGCAATACAGAGGATTACAGTAATTTCTCATATATATCTCAAGAATCTTGCCCTGATGATTGTAAAGGTAGTTGCTGCATTTACAATCACTTCCGCGGTTACGCGATTCAGTGAAATACATATTCGGTATATTCGAGAAATCAATGTCGGAATAATCGACATAATGCGAATGGCAGAACTCGTTGACTCTCATCAAAGCCACAAATCCGAGGCGTGGCAGTCCGAGTGAAATGGCATATTTCATCATCCTCTCTACTTCGGCATCCGAATCGATGAATCCCTTGATGAGATTGCAGCTGGCGTTTACCTTAGCGATATCCACTCCCGAAAAATCCGGCGCTCCCGCCGGTATCGCTACACCATACAGGTCGGAGAGTTTTTCACTGTCATAATGATGCAGCGAAACTGATATTGAATCCCAGCGCCCGTTCCTCATCAGGTTCTGCGATGTCTTGAGCAGACCGTTAGTGTTCAGATGCATATGGATATAGGGATAATCTCCCGCCCTCTGCAAGATGAGATTTACAGTCTCTCCCGCCACCGATGGCTCTCCACCCGTGATATTGATACGGTTCACCAGAATATTCAGCCTGCGCAGTTCATCCACCACCTGCCATAACTTTTTATGGTCAAAGGGTGCCACCACATCGCGGTTACCGGCATTCGAGCAGAAACGGCATCGGGCATTACAAGCGTTCGTGACCTTTATAAATATATTGACCGACCTGGGAATACGGTTGGCGGGAGAATGTCCCCTCATGCATCCGTATTCCTTGATTTCAATATCTTTATCAAAGAGTTTTACCTTCATCTGTCAGCATCCGGAGTCTTTGCGACGGATATTGTGAATGAATCTTCGTTTTTCTTCAACGGAATTAAAATTCATTTTTCCGAACCATTCCTCATATACGGGTAAAGTCAGATCGTCAACCGGTACGTAATAATCCCTGATAACGCAGTATTTGGGATCATCTTTTATTAATTCCAGAGCAATCCGGTTCTCCAGATAGTCAGGTACGGAATTCGGGCCTTTGCCCTCGCCGCACGAACGGCTGAATTGCCGGGGACCGTGCTGAACATACACAGGACCTGTGCCGATATTGCGGGGGAAAAATACTTCGGGATGACACGGACCGTCGGGTGAATAATCGTGTCTGATCACCGCCTCAAGTCCGTATTTCCTTATTCCCCGGGCATGTCGGTTGAACATGTACTCATTAAGAAGCCGAGGGTCAAGTGTGCCGTGGGGAGCGATCTTTGACCAGTTGTCGTGGAAGAACTGCGTGAAGAAAAACATTGGGTATCCGTTCCCGGCATGAACCGGACTCAGGAGATAATGCTCGTCGTTCGGACCGCAGTGATTGACGGCAGTGAGTCTGCACTTACTTATGTCTTTCAACACCTCCTCCGGATCGGTGTACCGGCGGAACTCATTGAGGGTTGCCACAACATTGCATATCTTCTCTTCGCAGTGCATCAGATATGCTCCATGATATTCACCGACGAAGTTATTGTAATTGAAAATCTTTTCTCTGAACAGATCCACATTAAGTTTGCCATCGGCAAATACTTTCGGATCTCCGAGTACACCCCAGAAAATCCGTACTGCCGTGAACGCCGTATCATCACCGTACCTCATCAGTGAATCGAAATATTGATTGAGAGCCGTCAGGGCTTCTTCCGCCGATCGGAAGGGAGTATGTTTATTTAAAGTAATGACGACATCCGCGAAAGTGCGCGTCACGCCATAAGCATGTGTGAGAATATCCTGATGTATAAGCTTTATCTGCCTGATGATGTCGACAAATTCTTTAGGCAACCGTATGTTTTCCACGTCCGGGGCATCCATGAACAACGGAGCGATTTCCTCCACCCGGAAACCGGCTATTCCACACCCTATTTTGGTGACATAAAAAGTAAGTTCCCGGTGTTCTTTGGCAAAAGCGATAAATCGGTCGACATAAGGTTTGATGGTGTCTACACCTCCCTGCATTGTCGGGATGGCATACGATCTGCCCTGCAGTCCCTCGCCCTGACCCATTACAGCGCCGAACCGGGTGACAGCCGCTCTCGCCGCCCCGCCGTGATGCTGTCCGGCAAGGTTGCTGCCGAATACGAATATGTCGCCCGGTCCCAGGGCGGAAATTGCTTCCGGAGTGAACGGTTGATTGAGAGGTTGGTCAAGATATGTCGCATTATTCATGTCCTTGAATTTGTCAAAGAATCCCATGGCAGTTGTATTGGAGTGTGATTATAAACCATTGGAATTTCAAAGTTAATACATTTATTGAAATATTAAACCTACACTCATTAATTTGTTGTGTAAAAAATATCCGAACATGATAATGATAATTTAACATACTTATTCATCGTGAAACTAAAAATTAGTACTATTATTGCACTTGTAAACATTGCCGGTCATAAAAAACAACAGGTACATGACAAAACAATCTATAGATAATTTATTTGAAAAAGCCGGATTGGTTGATATTCAGCGTCTGGATGCTTCTATAGTAGCCTGGCTGAAATACGCTACGGCTGATAATTTTGTGGGCAAAGTGCTGTATCATGAGAAATTCGGCATTTATGCGGAACCGCGGCTCGCACATGCTGTGGCAAAGGTGAGCGGTGATCTTCACAGACTTTACCCCGGATATAATTTAGTCGTATTAGATGCGGCGCGTCCGGTGAGTGTCCAGAAAGAAATGTTTGATTTAGTCGCAGGCACTCCATATGAGCGGTATATAGCCGACCCTTATAGTAGATGGAAAGGCGGTTTTCACAATTTCGGAATGGCGGTTGACATTTCGATAGCTGATAATAACGGCGATCTGCTCGATATGGGATCAGGGTTCGATGAGTTTTGTGAACTATCGCACGTGGGGAGTGAATACCGGCTTTTCATGGAAGGAAAATTGTCGGCTGAGGCTTATAAAAACAGAATGTTGCTTTACGCGTTGACATCCGCTAACAGTCTGATGCCCTATCCCTATGAATGGTGGCACTATCAGATTGATCTTGACGAAGACGCGAAACTGTCATTTGAACTTCTCGATTTTTAAAACTATGGCTACGGGATCAAATTACGAAAAAGGTAAACGTCGCGCCCGGCGTGTGATAAGTTTTCTTTCATGGGTTTTTGTTATTGTCAGCCTTGTCGTTCTATATCTTGGTTGGGGAAGCGAAGACAATTTCAAAAAGGACATGTGTTATGAGATAATCACAGGTGTTCTGTTCGCCGCCATTACGGTATTGGCAATGAATCTGGCAAACTGGATCATATTCAAGGAGGATCTGGATGCGGCGCACGACAGGGAGGTGGCGGAAAGAATATGGAATCTCCTGAAAGCCGAACGCTCGGAAGATAGTATTATCACACAATTATACAATGAGGATGCTGCGAAAAATGTAATGCGTAACAGCATATCCTTTTTCAACCGTAGATTGTCGGAAGATTTCTGCAAACTTATCAAGACTTGCAGTAAAATAGTGCGCGAGAATTTTTCATATGTGGTCGACGTAAGGAAAACCCATGATGACAGCTGTTACCTGCTTCGTCAGGAGCTTCGCTATACACGTCATTTCATGCAAAAGGAAAGAGTATTCATGAAATGCGGATTTGCATTGACAGCTAATGCCTTGGATAGGGTGCTCGAAGACGCTTCGTTCTTTTTCCGGGAGATTATTACCGACAATAATCTTATAAAGGATATAAAGGAATGTAAGGCGGCAGGAAAGAATGATGAAATAATATCCATGTTGAATTTTTCCATGCATTTGCATAACGGTAACGATTGTGAAGAGCAGAAGGATATTAAGGTTGAGATTATTGACGAACTTATTGTGTTCGAAATAACCGTACCCGACCGCTTTGTCATGTCGAGTAACAATGGTCTTGTCTGCTACGAAGGTGAGATGCACTGTGAATACAATGCACCATTGAAAAATAATTTCTATTGCGTTTTTGCTGACACCATAATCGGTAAAACCCGCTTCACTATAAAGTTTGACGATGAAATAGTCGATAATATTAAAAAAGATGTCGATATTATCACATTCCTGACATTCGCGCCTGATACGCATAAGGAGAGCAACATACAGCGTAATCCTGTAATATACAAGCGAAATCAGTTGAGCTATGAGACGAAGGAGACCATATTCCCGCGTTCGGGGCTCGTTGTAAATTGGAATAAGAGATAAGCGGCTGAAGCCTCCGGTGTTTCACTTCGGTAAAAGAGGTAAAACAGATTATTTTACTTTTTCGAGAAGGTCGCGCAATGGACCGAAGTCGGCGCTTTCCGAAATCGGTTGAGGACATAAACTGATATTCCCGTCACGGTCAACTATGGCATGACGGGGAATTGACATCCAGCCGTTTTCGCCGAAAGTTTTGTAAACTTCCTTCTGTATATCCGTGTTTATGAGCACGTGGTGCCCTTTCAGCTTATAGAAATTAGCCATATTTTTCCATTTTTGCTCTATGCCCGGAGTTTCATCTATCGACAGGTACAGAAGCTGTATGCCGTTTTCGCGTGCATAATCCTGTATGGGACCTGCATGTTCGAAACTTTTCCGGCAAGGGTTGCACCATGTAGCCCATACATCGATGAGCACAGGAGTGCCTTTGTAAGGTGCCAGCATATCGGCAATTGACTTTATGTCGGAATTGTCAATAAATACTATCTCATCGGTTGTCTCCGGATTATTGAATAGTTCGTTCGCGGTAGCCATCCCGTCAAGCAGCGGAATCAGTCCGCTTTCCGGAAAAAGTGTCTTGAAACTCTCGGTAATGACCGGAGCTGAGGGAGAGAACATGTTCTTCGCGCCGTCTTCATAGAGCATACAGCCGATAGCACATTCAGCAGTCTTCCCGCCCATTGTATTTAAATAATACTCTGTTTCAGCCCGCAATACCGAATCGGGGGTGAGATTGTTCGGAAACACGTAATCGGGATAAATGTCGATAAAATATAGGTAAGGCGCAATCTGGCTGCCGAAGTACGGGTTGAGTGCGTTGACAGGATCGGTCAGATCGCACTCGTTTCTCAGTCGTTTAAGTTCCTGCTTCCAATCATCGGCATTTTCATTGCCAAGATGGCTGTAAACACACTGGTTGAATATCATCAGGGTATTGAGCCGGGCATCATTTTCCAAAGTCCTGCGTATGGCTGGACTGACATCGGTGTATACCCCCTTGATGCTGTCGGTAAACGTGTTGAGTTTGTTTATCACCACCGAAGGAACGGTGTCATTCAGCAAGCCAAGCATATCGTTTCCATGTCGTCCGGAAGTAGCCGTTGCGAGCCATATATTGTAAAGAAGATGGTTGACAGTTTCAGCTGCTTCCCCGTCAAGGGGATTATGCGTCGGCGCATCCACCGTGATGGGTTCATCGGCAAGTGGATCTACAGTTACTTCCGTGGTGCCTGGAAGCACGTAAAACATTTTGAAGAGATCAGTCAGTTCTCCGCTTTGATCCTTCGCGCGTAAATTGATGAATTCGATTCCGGCGGTAGGTATGGTTATGGTAAACGTGCTGTCAGCATCAAGTGCGGCAGAGGTGTATGCAGTTAAGGTCACCCCGTTGTAACTATGGTTATAAGTAATTTCACGACCAGCGAGATTGTGTGTCTTTACTTCTATCGTGGCGAAGTCATCTTCCGCTGCATGGATTGCTGTCGGTACAATCAGGGCAGCCGCCAACAAATTGATTACATATGGTTTCATTATAGCTTATGGTTTGATTGACTCTTATATTGCAAAAGTACAAAAAATTGAGGGTACGCAATGCACGCACCCTCTGAAAAGTAATTAAGTTTTATACTAAGTATCGGTAGCTATTTGCTTTGACTGAAAAGCCACTCCCTCACCGGAGAGAGACGATAAGCGAAGTCAAACGATGCCATATGCACTTCACCGGGTCCTATAGGCTTTTCGGCAAGAGCCTCCGGAAGCACCGTGTTACCCTTGAATAATATGAAATTACGTTCATACCCTTCGGCTAAAAGCTTTGATGCCAGTTGGTCCTGCTCACTCTCCGGGAGCCGGGCGCTCCATTCCGCGTGACCGAAAGGCGCTTCCTGTTCGGTGAGGAGCTGTTGAAGCTGTCGTTCACCGCCCGAACCTCCGGGATCGCCGGCAGCGGCAATGTATGCGAATTTGTAGTGTTCAAAGTTTCTCATTTTGGAGATATCCCACTGACACGCTACGAACATCGAGGCGGCAAAGAAATCGGGATATTTCACATTAAAGTAAAGTGACATCATTCCACCCATCGATTGTCCGGTAGTGTAGAGACGGTTGCTGTCAATGGGGTATTGCTTCGTAAGCGATTCCACAAGGCGTACCGTCCCGTCGACCTGAGGAGTAGTCTGCCACTCGTCGTCGACCGTGATATAAGGATATTGAGGAACTACCACGAAACAGGGATGCTGCTTTTGAAACTCGTCGGTACCCCACACCAGACCGCCATATCCCTGGGTCAGAGGTAGCAGTACATCCTTGCCCGGAGTACTTGCATCCGCCATAAAAAGCACCAACGGATAGGATTCTCCCTCCTTTATGTCCGTGGGCACAAGCAGATTGTAGGGGATGGTGTCATTACCTATCGTGTCAATGAATTCAAATTGATGGAACTTAGGCACAACCTCCTTTATAAGCTCAGCCAGTTCGCCCGTAGGTGCGGGTCGGTGTCCGCCACCCATAGCCGGTTGATAGACGCGAGGTCCTCCGCCCGGAAGCATTTTTCCGCCCGGAACACCGCCGGCAGGAGGCGCTTGTTGTGTAACATCTTTTCCGGCAGAAGCGACAGCCGATGATTGCCTTGCGCATCCGCCCGCTATGACAGCAGCTCCGATCAATGCAGTGAAAATAAAAGTCTTATTCATGTAATCTCCTGTTTTCGTTTTTATAATATAACAAACTGAAATCATCCGATGTTTTCCGAGGATTGATGGCTCAAAGACATTTCCCGTTATCGGAGAGTTGAGATGATAGCTTAAATAGCTGTAATCTTAATTGAAATAATAATGGGATATATATTACACAATGGGAATAAAATTCCGTATCATATAACCAAGATTTTAATGTGATATTTAGTATATTTTCTATAGTTTTTTTGTGATGTAGTTTTTTTTGTATACATTTGTGTGCATTCTTCTATAGATGGAACTATCAGCAGAACATAGGACTTATCTTAAATATGAGGCATCTTCTAAGTCAACAATATGAGCATTCAGAAAATATCAATAGATTGCTTGAAACTATTGCCGATAGAGACACTTCTATAGAGGATTATCGAGCTTCATTCTATTCTATTGGTAAGGAGTTAGGTCATATATTTAAGGATATATTACCTGATCAATTTAATAAGTCAACACTATTGGCATGTGCATCTGAAGATGCAGATTGGCTCGCGAGTGGATTTATTAATGGCGTAGGGGATCCTTTGCTCCCTCTGGCTGTATTTTGGGGCATAAGGGAAAGACTATCGAATGGTATTGATATAACATCAATAGTAAGAACATATAAGGATGATCTAACTTCACCTTGTGAAAATCTGATTATTATTAAATCAATAATTAGTTCTTCTTGTGTGGTTAAAACCCAGTTGTTAAGGTTAATATCAGATACTGTTCCTGAGACAATCTACATTATTGCTCCGGTGATGTATAAGGACGTAAAGGCAAATTTGTGTCTTGATTTTCCTCATGAAATTTCATCAAAATTCAAATTTGTTACTTTTGCGATTGATGATGAAATTAATGAACGTAAAGAAATCCTTCCCGGCATAGGAGGGATGGTTTATCCGCGCTTAGGTCTTGGAGAAGAGTCAGAAAAAAATTCTTATATACCTAATATAGTCAGAGAGCGAATGTTGTAAATCGCTGTTATGTGACTAAATCTACAATAGTGATAGTGGACTGCAAAATTATCTGATTGATAGTTAGTGTCATGCACGTAGTTGTAACAGCTATGTAATCAAATTAACCTATTTTAACTCTGTGATTTTTTGGAGAACTGAAAAGTGCGTAATTTTGCAGTGTCAACGAACGATAAGGACGTTGACACGGAGAGATCACTCTCCCATTATGAAGAAGAGAAATTTGTTTCATGGATTAGATATTGATTGGTTTGATTGATTGAGAAAGAAATGCCCGTAAGCTGTGAAGCCTGCGGGCATCGTTATTTTTGTATGAAGTGCAATTCTTAAAACTTACTTCGTTAGTAGTTATTTTGTCGTTGATAATAAGTATCTCTTGCCAAGAGATACTAAACCTGTTGCAAAGATATTAAATATCTCTGAAATTGACACAATTATGGATTGAAAAAAACACGCTGAATAACCAGAAATGGAATTTGTGCAAAATCTCAGTTTTTAACCAATTAATTATCATTGGATTAGCAAAATTAAGTATCTCTTGGCAAGAGAGTGTGATTTCTGAACGCTTACCGAGAAAAGATATTAAGCTGCAACCGCTTGAAAAGCACCTGTATAGGCTAATTCATGAGATCCGAAGCACAAGTAAACGGACGGTTGAGACTGCTGCATGACAAAATAGATATTTTGCGTCATGCAGGAAACGAAGGTGTACATAATCATGAACGGACAAAACGTTGAACAGGAACCGGAATGGTTCGCCATAAAGACACGGCAGGATTTCAGGGCAGAGGAACAACTCGCTCCCGTATGCGACGACATCCTGTTTCCGAAAGAGACAGTAAAAGTACCAGGCAGAAAAGACCGGTTGAAAGCCGTCATACCACATCTTTTATTCATCAGGACCACCCGTCAGCATGCGTTGGAATTAGAAAAGAAAGGGCGTGAGCATCCCGAACTGTCAGTACCGTTCTGGATCTACCGATATCCGCGCGACAACCGCATCCAGTCTGTATCCCCCAATTCGATCCATCTCATCCGGCTACTCACTGCCAGCGATACGACCAAATGTGAGGTTTACAACAAAACGGATTTCAAGGAAAACCAGTACGTGCAAATCACCGGCGGACCATTTCAAGGCTATAAAGGCTACGTAGTCCGGGTTCAGAAAAACAAACACGTCATCGTAAAAATCGAAGGCATCTGCATGGTCATGCTCCCCTTCATCCACCCCGACTACCTCGTACCCGCCTCCACCGCCATATCACACGACTGAAACCATCAGTGGGATATAACCCGACTCATTCTCTAAGACTAATCACAAAATACAATATTTATTATGGCAAATGATTCATATAATCCTATAGCTGACACAGTTTCAGTAACCTATAAATGCCCTGAATGTGAAGAAATAACGACTTCAGAAGCATATAATGTTCCGTTACCTGATTTTTCAGCGGATAAAGCGAGGGACAGCGAGAGATCAGAGGACTATTATGCAATTTGTGAACATTGTGGGGCATCAACGCCTGTCTATCTCTATTCCCGCCTTGACGGAGGCTATATAGATATGCCTGAAGTTGAGGAAATTGTAAATATTGAAGAGAGTTTTCCTGAAGATGATCTGATAACAGATAATCTCACGGAAGATTAATAATCTGCTAAATAAATACGAGAAATTGCTCCGTAAATTATGGATAATAGATCAACAAAAGTTTTAGTGACCGGAGGCGCAGGCTTCATCGGTTCGAATTTGTGTGAGTATCTGCTTGAAAACGGGTACAAAGTGCGTTGTCTCGACAATTTTGCTACTGGAAAGTGGCAGAACATCATACCACTTGTCGAGAGGTTCCCTGAATCATTCGAAATGCAAGTCGGAGATATACGTAATATTGCCGACTGTCGCAAAGCTGTAGATGGAGTTGACTACGTAATGCATGAGGCTGCTTTAGGTTCTGTGCCACGTTCGATCAACGATCCTATTACAACAAATGACGTAAATATCGGAGGATTTCTCAACATGCTTGTCGCTTCACGTGATGCGGGAGTAAAACGTTTCATTTTCGCGGCTTCATCATCGACATACGGTGATTCAAAGACACTCCCCAAAGTGGAGGATGTGATCGGGAAACCACTGTCACCGTACGCTATCACTAAATATGTTGATGAACTTTATGCCGATGTTTTCGCACGTACATATGGCATCGAGTATATCGGATTACGCTATTTCAATGTATTTGGACGTCGTCAGGATCCTCATGGAGCATATGCGGCCGTTATCCCCTTGTTCGTGAAAAAATTCATGAATCACGAAGCCCCGAATATCAACGGTGATGGTGAATATAGTCGTGATTTCACCTATATTGATAATGTTATCCAGATGAATATGCTTGCGATGACTACTACCAATACGGATGCTGTAAATCAAATATATAACACAGCCTTCGGCGAACGGACCACACTTAACCAGCTTGTCGGATACTTGCGTGAGTTTCTCGGTTCAAAGGATGCTGAAATCCTGACAATAGAACCGACGCATGGTCCGAATCGTGCGGGTGATATTCCACATTCACTTGCCTGCATCGACAAAGCAAAGAATTTAATGGGTTATTCACCTCGATATTCCATGCGCGATGGTTTGCGTGAGGCTGTAGAATGGTACTGGGAAAATCTCTAATAACAAACACATATTTTCAATGGAAAAAGATATTAAAATTTGCGTGATCGGACTCGGTTACGTAGGATTGCCATTGGCACGTCTCTTCTCGACAAAATATCCCACAGTGGGTTTCGACATGAATGCCAAGCGATGCGAAGCGCTTATGGCAGGACATGATGCAACCCTTGAAGTAAGTGACGAACTACTTCAGGATGCCATCAATAATCACGGTTTCAAGTGTACTGCCGATATAGAAGATATTAAGGATTGCAATTTCTATGTTGTTGCTGTACCTACACCCGTAGATGAAAATAACAATCCGGATCTAACACCCCTATACGGTGCATCCACAACTGTAGGCAAAGTAATCAAACCCGGTGATATTGTTGTTTATGAATCTACCGTATATCCGGGTGTGACGGAAGACGAATGTATTCCTGTAGTTGAAAAAGTCAGCGGACTCAAATTCAATAAGGATTTCTTTGCCGGATATTCTCCTGAACGCATCAATCCCGGTGATAAACTACATACCGTTGAGAAGATCAAGAAAGTGACTTCCGGTTCTACACCTGAAATCGGTGAGCTTGTCAACGATGTTTATTCGTCAGTAATTACCGCCGGTACTCACCTTGCCCCTACTATCAAAGTAGCTGAGGCAGCTAAGGTTATAGAAAACTCTCAGCGTGACATCAATATCGCTTTCGTAAACGAACTTTCTAAGATCTTCACTCTCATGGGTATAGATACACAGGATGTTCTTGAAGCTGCATCAACTAAATGGAACTTCCTGCCTTTCAAACCCGGATTGGTCGGGGGGCATTGTATAGGAGTTGATCCTTACTATCTCGCGCAATGTGCACAACGTTACGGGTATAATCCTGAAATTATACTTGCCGGTCGTCGAATGAACGACGGCATGGGCGCATACGTAGCCGACCGTGTAATCAAACTGATGCTCAAAAAAGGTATTCAGGTACTTGGTAGTCATATTATTATCTTTGGTTTTACATTCAAGGAAAACTGTCCGGACGTACGCAATACTAAAGTCGTTGATATTGTCAAAGCACTTAAGGAGTATAACCTTAATATTACCATCTTTGACCCCTGGGCAAACCCCGAAGCTGTCAAGCATGAATATGGACTTGAAGTTGTAAATGAATTGCCGAAAGATGAGAAGTTTGATGCAGCAATAGCAGCTGTAGCACATAAAGAATTTAATGACATTGATGTTAAATCGGTTCTGAAACCTCTCCACGTTGTTTTCGATGTGAAAGCCAGTCGTCCTGCAGTTGAAATTGACGCTCGTCTGTAAAATTCTAATAGAGTCTTGGTTTGTATCTCTCCTTTAGGAGAGATACAAACCAATTTAAACCACTGTTACTTATAGTGCCAAATCCTTTCAAGATACTTAAATACCTTTATTGGCGATATATAGCCTCAGGTGAGGCATATGCGCGTCATATAGGAGTAAACATTGGGAATAACAATTATTTCGGTACTAAACGGATATGGAGTAGTGAGCCATATTTAATTACAGTTGGTAATAATTGCCAGCTAACAGATTGCAGGATACTTACGCATGGAGGGGGCGGTTCCGTAAGATGCAAACATCCAGATTTCGACTCTTTTGGGAAAGTAGTAATTGGAAATTATGTATATATAGGTGCCAATGCTTTGGTCTTACCGGGAGTAACCATAGGAGATAATTCGTTAATTGCAGCTGGAAGTGTTGTTACAAAATCAGTCCCAGCAAATATTGTTGTAGCAGGAAACCCTGCAAGAGTGATTTGCACGGTAGACGAATTCTACTTACGGAACAAACAATACGATCTATCTAGTAGAAAAATGTCATCTAAACAAAAAAAGCAATTTTTACTTAGTCTTACTGATGATAAGTTTATAAAAAAATAGTTGTATTAGCATGGGAAATATATATATTAATTATAATAATCGTCCAATGCTGTCTGATGTAGTTATCATGCGCATTGGACTTATATTTTTGCTTATCTGCACACATTCATTTGCACCATATTCAGGATCCTGGGAGATGCTACCCAATATGGCAGATGTCGCATTATATAAGTATATTTCTCCAGTTGCGCACTTCATCAGTATGCCAGCATTAATTTTTATATCAGGATATCTATTCGGGCATTCATGGCATAGAACATGTAATCAATCGTTCAAAGAATTTGTGGTAAAAAAATTTAAACGTCTGATCATTCCTTCTGTAGTTTTTTCCTTATTTTACTACTACATATTCTATGATACTTCAGTATCTATATATCATATAGGTTATAGTGTACTAAATGGATGTGGACATCTATGGTTTCTACCAATGCTTTTTTGGTGCTTTGTGGTAACATTTTTATTGTATAATCTTAAGTTTTCCTATAAAATAGTTATACCAATTCTTATTGTTGTCTCTATACTACCTGTTCCATCATTACCTCTCCGTCTCTCTTCAACTACAACGTATCTCATTTATTTCTACATTGGTTCGGTAATTCAAACCAATGAAATGAATCTAATATGGAAGAGAAATTCTATATATAAAAATATCCTATATTTAACAAGCTTGACTGTCGTATATTTTATCCTTCAATACATATATCCAATAATTACGATACCAGCAAGTTCTACCTTATTCAGTAAAGTTGTTATCATTCTTATTTTTAACTTGTTAAAATTGATGTTAGGACTTTTGGGTATAGGAATTGCATATGTAGCAACTCGTATGTTTCTAAGTAAGGGAAAAGTTTTACCAGTCTATATTATAACACTTTCAACATACTGCTATGGAATATATATTTTTCATCAGTTTATTCTAAAATATCTTTATTATAAGACTGGGATTGTGGGGCTGATAGAACCTTATGCTTTACCTTGGGTCATATATTCCGTAACACTTGTTATTTCAATAGCACTATCCTATGTATTTTTGAAAAATAAAGTTGGACGCTTCCTAATTGGATAAGTATAAGGAAATATAGGGAATAATATATTTAAGAAGTGATAGGGGTTTACCGAATCCTGTAGTTTTCAGTTATGGCCTTTAAAAAATATTTGAACTTTAGTAATATTTTCATAGGATTATATTCCATATATCTGATTTTGAAGGCTAAAGAAGCGAGTTCAATTACAGGTATTCTTTTGCTTATAATAATCATTATTTCTGGGGGATACTTCTTGTATATACAACTGAAAGTAAAACAGCCATCTATTTTGAAATGGTTGAGTATCTTGTTTTATATGTTTGCATTCTATGGAATTTTACACATATTTATAGATCCAACTATTAAAGATTCATCGGGAGAAGTTATAAGATCTGTTGATTATATTAAAAAAATTGCGGCTTCCATTTTGCCTGTATATCCAATGTTTATTTTTGCAAGGAAGGGTTACTTAAATATACGAACGATTTATTACTGGATTCCGATATTCATCCTAATTTCCATATATAGTTATTTTCAGTTTTATAATCAGATGCTTGTTAGAGCCATGATTATGGGATCTGCAGCAGAAGAATTTACGAATAATACCGGATATTTATTTGTCTCGATTTTACCATTATTATTTTTAAAACATAAAAATTCAATATTACAATATATATTCATTAGTATTTGTGCTGTATTTATTGTTGCTGCAGTAAAGCGAGGTGCTATTCTAATTGGTGGCATTTCTATTTTTTATTTTATGTTATCTGCTGTTATACGTTCCAGTAAAAAGGCGCGATTTAAAATCATTACACTATTGATTATTGCAATTTTTATTTGCGGTTATTATATAGTTGATTATATTTCCAACAGCGATTATTTTTCATACCGCCTAAACAATACGCTTGATGGAAATATGAGTGGACGAGATGAAATTTATGGTGGAATATGGGATGCTTTTTGTCGTAGTGGATTTTTTCAAATTCTTTTCGGTAGTGGGGCGGATAGTTCTATATTTTATACCGGATTGCTTGCTCATAATGATTGGCTTGAAATTTTAATCAATCAAGGTTTACTAGGTATTGTTATTTTTCTTTTATATAATATTTCTCTTTTTAGGACTTGGTTAAAATATAGAAAGAATGCTGAGATAGGATTGTGCTTTAGTGCCTTATTTTTATTTTTATTTCTAAGGACATTCTTCTCTATGAGCTATACAGAATATTCCCTCTACACATGTATTGCCTTTGGATATTGTGCATCATATATAAGTTTCAATAATCGAAATGTCTCAAGAACTTAAAGTCAGGATCTCTACAGCGGCTAAATGGTCAGCAATAGGCGAAGTATTGGCAAAACTTGTAACGCCTGTGTCAACTATTGTCCTTGCTCGAGTCCTTACACCACAGGCTTTTGGTGTAATTGCGACTATAACAATGATTATTTCTTTTGCGGAAATATTCATGGATGCCGGCTTTCAACGCTATGTGATACAGAAAGAATATGAGACTGAGCGTGACAAATATAAATGTGCAAATGTGGCGTTTTGGACAAATCTTGTAATTGGACTTTTACTTTGGATAATAATATTTTCCTTTCGAGAACAGTTCGCTCGATTAGTCGGTAATCCAGGTCTTGGAACAGTTCTTTCAGTTGCCGCAATATCGATACCGATTAATGCGATAACGAGTATACAGATGGCGATATTTAAACATTCGCTTGACTTCAAATCTTTATTTTATAGACGTCTTGCCTCTGTAATAGTACCTATAGTTGTTACAATTCCCCTTGCTTTCTATCTGCGTTCATATTGGGCTTTGGTCTGGGGTACGATAGCTTCGAATCTTATAAATGCAATAATACTGACAATATTTTCTCCATGGAAACCCCAAAAGTATTATAGTATAGCCATCCTAAAAGGCATGATTGGTTACAGTTCATGGACTTTGCTTGATGCTGTTCTCATTTGGGCTACCTCATATATCGAAATATTTTTTATCGGTGTTTTGCTTAATGAATACTATTTAGGTTTGTATAAGACTGCCATGTCAACCGTAGGCCAATTTGTATCGTTGATTACAGCAATAATTTTGCCTGTTCTTATGCCAGCACTTGCCCGGACACAAAATAACTTAGAACAAATGCGGGATATCATTTACAAGCTTCAGCGCTATGTTGGTTTTTTCTTAATCCCTCTTGGAGGATTTATTTTTGCTTTCCGAGTTCAAATAACTTCAATATTGCTGGGACATCAATGGAGCGCCATTTCTCTATTTATTGGAATTTGGGCTCTTTCCGAAGTTATAATGCTTATTTTTTCTCGGTTTTGTTCAAATATTTACCCGGCAATAGGGAAACCTAATATTTCTGTTATAGTTCAAATTCTTCATCTTGTTGTTCTTATTCCAGCTGTATATATGTCAGCAAAAATAAGTTTTGAAACATTATATTGGACACGTACGCTTGTGCGATTCGAACTACTTTTTTTGAACCTCTATTTCGCATATAAATTAATAAAACTCTCTCCATATAAGTCTTTAATGATTACACTGCCTTATTTATTAGTTACAATATGTTTGATTATTATAGCTTATTTTTTAGTCAATATTTGGGGATCAGATTGGTCTATATTGTTGTGGGGTGCGATTCTTGGAAGTATATATTTCATTACATTTTATATATTGCCTGGAGAAAAAAGTTTTGTGAAGAATATATGGGTTAAACTTAAGAATCAAATTTGTTTAAGACGTCATGGCTGATATAATCATTGCAGGTGATTTTGCTTTTAGACCTGAAGCAGATTTATTATCTGAGGATTCTTTTGATACAAAATTTGGTGAGATTTCCTCAATAGTAAAGAGTGTAGATTATTCTATTATTAATTTAGAATCACCAATCATCTATGGGAACCCTACACCAATCCGAAAATTAGGTCCTAATCTTTATGCTAAACCAAAATCTTTTATGCTAATAGAATATCTGGGTTTCAAAGGGGTGACATTGGCTAATAATCATTTTAGAGATCAAGGGGATAAAGGTGTTAAAGAAACGCTTGATGAATGTCTGAAATATGGTATTGAATATTTTGGGGGAGGAAATAATATCGATGAAGCTTCTAAGACAAAAGTAATTCAAATAAATGAGCAAAAAATAGCTATTATCAACTGCTGTGAAGTTGAATTTTCCATTGCATCTGATAGTAAAGGTGGAGCAAACCCATTAAATCCAATTTCTCAGTATTATGCTATTAAAGAAGCAAAAAAAATCACTGATCATGTCATTGTAATAGTTCATGGAGGGATAGAGCATTTTCAGTATCCTACTATACGGATGCAGCAAACATACCGGTTCTTTATAGATGCTGGTGCCAGTGCAGTAGTAAATCATCATCAACATTGTTATAGTGGATATGAAGTTTATAATGGTGCACCCATAATTTATGGTTTAGGTAATTTTTTCTTCCCTCGTTTCCGATATTACAATACATTCTGGAATTTTGGTTATATGGTGCATCTAGTATTAAAAGAGACGATCTCGTTTGAAATTATTCCGTATAATCAATGTAGTAAAGATACAAATATCATACTGCTTAAAGGTAAAGAAAGAGCAGACTTTGTTGATAAAATTCAAAATATATGTAATGTAATTTCAAACTATAATGAATTGAAAAGGATTAATTCAGAGTTTATGGATAAATCTCTTTCTTCGTATGATTGGTTATTTCAGCCATACGACAATAAATATCTTAGAGCCCTGGCAAATAGAGGTTTAATTCCTAAATTCATTTCCTTTAAAAAAATAGACGAAGTAATGTCTTTGGTTAAATGCCAGTCTCATTTAGATCGTTTCCTGAATTATCTACATAAGAGAACTTCAAAAGATGTATAAAATACCAACTGTAGTTGTTGTAGGAAGTCATCATCACAATACACTAGGAGTAATCAGAGGACTTGGACGAGAGGGATTGAAGCCTATTGTGATTATGACTAATAGAAGTCAGAAACCGTATATTTTGCGCAGTAAGTATATATTAGAAACGGTAGCTCTAAACAATAGCTTAGAAGTAGTTCCATATCTCCTTAAACGTTTTGAGGGAAATGCTGAAAAGATTGTTCTAATTGCTTGTCACGATAAGATTTCAGAAATTATCGATTGTAATCGTGCTGCATTATCCCAATGGTTTTATGCACCGGGTACTAACGACCGACGATTGGGCTCTCTCGTTAATAAATCGATAATGACAGAACTTGCCGCGCAAATTGGTCTAACTGTGCCATATAGCATCAACTCAGATGATAATATAGATATTGACAAACTTCCGTATCCGGTCATCACAAAACCGTCCGCCAGTAAAGATGGCTCAAAAAGAGACATAAAGATTTTAAAATCACCAACAGCACTTCTATCTTTTTTGGAAGAAAGAAAAGGTCGTAAATTTCAGATCCAGCAGTATATAACCAAGTCTTTTGAATTTCAATTGATTGGTTGCTCAATTGATGGTGGGAATGAAATTGTTATTCCAGGAATTTCAAAACTAATAAGAACCGGTTCAGGGTCTAACACAGGTTTTTTGGAGTACACGGCTTTGACTTCTGATTTTGAAACTACTCTCGCAAAGACAAAGGATTTCATAAAGGCAACTGGATATTCGGGTCTTTTTAGTGTAGAGTTTCTACGAGGAGTCGATGGTACCGATTATTTCATGGAAATAAATTTCCGCAACGATGGTAATGCAATATGTACGACAAATGCCGGTGCCAATCTACCTTATTTTTGGGTTCAGAGATGTATAGGAGCCGAGACTCCAATTCCAATAATAGATCATACCGAATATGTAATGCCCGAGTATAACGAGTTGGGGATGTGGTTTTCGGGGATTATCTCGACAAAAGAATTCATAAAAGATTTTCGCCAAGTAACCTCTTATATGGAGTATGCTCCTGATGACCCTGCACCGACTCACGGACATTGGGATTTTCGACTTAAACTATTTTTAACCATAGTAAAAAAGCCATTATATAAGCTTGCGAAATTTTTAGGTGCGAGATGAAAACTATAGGTCATTATCTTTCTTCTTTATCTTTGATTCTGAAACAGAGCATAGCTGAATGTAAAGACATAAGATTAGGGCGAAAGATTATAATAATTGAATCTGATGACTGGGGGGCTATTCGGGTTCCTTCAACAGAAACATACAATGCCCTTAAAAGTTTGGGATACGATCTTGACTGCAGACCATATGAACATTTCGACGGTCTTGAATCGGATGAGGATGTAAAAGCTCTTGCTGAGACACTTTTTCAGGTAAGCGACAGATATGGTCACCATCCGATATTTACTCTTAATTATCTGACCGCCAATCCGGCTTTTGAGAAAATCAGAGCCAGTAACTTTAAATCATATTATTGGGAGCCAATTGACAATACATACAAACAGTATAGGTCTTCTGGGCACGTAATCGAGTTAGTCAAAAGAGGTATAGAAAACGGAGTCTTTGAGGTAGAATTCCATGGCAGGGAACATTTTGACATTCCAATGTGGCTCCAAGCACTACAAGAGGAAGATAAAGACGTTCATACGGCTTTTCGTCATGGTATGTGCGGTATATTTCCAAAAGACAATCCTTCTCGTGGCAATAAATATATGGTAGCTTTGAAAGGAGACAATGAATACCTTACGGAAGTTATAAACCAAGGTAACGCCGAATTTATGCGAATTTGGGGATATACTCCTAAGTCATTTATAGCACCTTGCTATACGTGGTCTCCAGAAGCCGAAACGATATTGGCTAAAACAGGAATTAAGATTATTCAAGGTGCTAGATTTCAACGTATACCATTTTCAACTCAGAAGCTTGTTCATTATATTGGACAACATAATTCTCTTGGTCAGATATATACTGTGCGCAATTGTGCTTTCGAACCTGCAACATCTTCTATTGGGATTGATGTAGTTGGCAAAACGATGTTTGAAATCAGGAAAGCTTTAAAATTGGGTGTTCCTGCGATAATAAGTACTCACCGAATTAACTATACAAGTCGGCTTTCATTAAATAATGCAGCAGAATCTCGTATGTTGTTAAAAAAACTTTTTGTGCAGATTTTACAGGAATTTCCCGATGTTGAATTTTCGACAGGAATTAGATTATTCGAACAATGAAATTAGCTATTTTAAGTCGTAAAGGCAGTTTTAGCGATGGTTGGATTAACTACTGCCGTCGTAAAAAGATCCCATTTATAGAGCTATCCCCATACGACAACGATATTATTGCCAAAATTGCTGATTGTGATGTAGTATTATGGCATCATCACCATAGCAGTGAGCAAGATCGCGTTTTCGCAAAGCAATTACTTTATGCTATTCAAGAGAGTGGCAAGTTAGTATTCCCCGACTTCAATACCGGTTGGCATTTCGATGACAAACTTGGACAGAAATACTTGCTCGAGAGTGTGGAAGCTCCTCTAGTTCCTTCATATACTTTTTTTTATAAAGCGAAAGCGTTAGATTGGGCGCACTCAACATCATATCCGAAAGTATTTAAACTTCGCGGTGGTGCAGGAAGTAGTAACGTTAGGCTAGTGAGAACAAAAAAGGAAGCCAAAAAACTTATTAATCGTTGCTTCGGGAGAGGATTTAAAAAGCTAGAATATTGGAAAACACTCGGATATCAATGGGAGAAATACCGCTCAAAACGGATTTCTTTGCGAAATATGATTAATTTTACAATTAAAACGACACAAGATTATATTTTAAAAGTCAATAATCGCGAATATGGATATGCCTATTTTCAGGATTTCATCGCGAACAATACTTTCGATGTCAGAGTAATAGTGATTGGGAATAAAGCTTTCGGAATAAAGAGAATGTGTAGGAAGAACGATTTCCGAGCTTCAGGTAGTGGTAGGATTATTTATGATCGTTGTCAGATTGATGAGAGATGTGTAAAACTATCTTTTGACGTAGCAGAAAAGTTAGGTACACAGTGTGTTGGTTTCGATTGGGTATTTGATGAAGACAATAATCCTTTAATAATCGAAATGGGTTATGGCTTTACTGCTAAAGGATATTTTGAATGCGAAGGTTTTTGGACTAAAGATATGGAGTGGCATCCGGAGAAGGGATTTGATTTTTGCGGCTGGATAATTGAAGATATACTTCAGAAAATATCAAAATGAATAGAAAGAAGATACTCTTTTGGGATAGGTCAGTCAGTGACATGTTACAGGAACGCCAATTTGGGGGAATAGCTGTTCAATTAAATTTTTGGATGCAGATTTTTAGTGATCATGGCTGGGAAATACACGCTTTAACTTATTCTGATTCTTATGTAGAGAAGAATGTTGTTTATCATCATATTTCTCATTATCAATCAATTGAGCTTGCGTTGGAATGGGTGAGTATTTTTAACATTATTAAGAAAATCCGCCCGCAGTTAGTAGTTTTCCGTGGTGCGCGGAGACTGCTTTATCCATTACAAAAGATCTCGCACCATTTTGGAGCCAAAGTGATTATGCAGGGGGCAAGCGACGTGAACTTTGTGCCGGGTAAAGCCTCAGTTGGTAACAACATTAATCGTTGGATGTACGAAGCTGCATTGCGCAAAATAGATTTTATTATATGTCAGAATGAGTATCAATCAACAACGCTAAAGAATAATTTTGGACGCAGTTCATTAATCATACCCAATATCTGGGGGCGTATGCCTATGTCAGCGAAAACTGACTTATCATGTGCTGAAGTCGTTTGGATAGGAAATTTTCGTTCGCTAAAGCGCCCGGAATGGCTAATTGAAGTATCTCGGCGTTTGCCTAATGTAAAATTTGCCATGGCAGGTGGACCTACGGTACCCGACTATTATAGCAAAATCGAGAAAGAAGCCGCTACTATACCAAATCTTGATTTTCTCGGATTAATATCAATTGAGGAATCAAACGCCTTGATAAGCAGAGCAAAAGTATTAGTTTGTACATCGGAGTACGAAGGATTTCCAAATACATTCCTTCAGGCCTGGTCAAAAGGTGTACCAGTAGTGTCTACTGTAGATCCTAACCATGTGATTGACACTTATAATCTGGGATTTGTCATAGACAGCCCGGCTACTTTATCTAATGCAATATCCAGACTGTTAAATGATTCGGAACTATATCATTCTAAGCAGCGAGCCATCTCGGATTATTTTGTATCACATCATTCGTCAAAAAAATGTTTTGATGATCTGATTGAATATATATCACTCAAATGAGCAGAATACTTTGTCTTATCGATAGCCTTGGAGCCGGAGGGGCTGAACGGCAGTTATCATATCTGGCAATTCTATTGAAAAATGCCGGTCATGATGTAAAATTTGTGGCTTTTACAAAAAAGAACAAATTTTATGAAACCTTTTTAATATCAGGTGGCATTAAGCCAATATATAATGAATTAGGTGTTAATCGTTTTCACCGGGTATGGGAGATTGCTAAAATCGTCAGAGATTTTAAACCAGATTTGACGGTAGCCTATAAAGATGGTGTATGCATGTCAGCAATATTGGCTAAAATATTTGGTCGCTACAACTTAGTAGTTTCTGAGAGAAGTTCGACTCCAACACTATCGAAGCTCCAAAAGATAAAATTATTCTTGTTCCGCTACGCTGATCATATTGTCCCTAATAGTTATACGCAAGCTAAATACCTTAAAGAATTTTCGCCCCGACTGTCTGCAAAGATTAAGGTTATTGGTAACACTGTTAATACCGATATCTTTTATATGGCAAAGAATAAACAACTAAATTCAATTCCGCGAATTGTGACAATGGCGAGGATAAACCGCATAAAAAATATTATTAATTATCTAAAGGCAATAGCGATTATAAAAAAACAAGGTTTAAGATGCCATTTCGACTGGTATGGTAAATCAGACCCTGGCGATAAATATCCGAATGAGATAAAAAACGAAATAGATCGACTTAAGATTGGTGACTATATAACAATCCATCCCGCGACAAATGATGTAGCTGACATATACCGGCATGCTGACATATTTTGCCTGCCTTCGTTAATCGAGGGCTTTCCTAATGTAATCTGCGAAGCGATGGCTTCGGGTCTGCCGATTGTGTGTAGTAATATTTGTGACAATCCATATATTGTGGAGAACGGAGTTAACGGATTTGTTTTCAGTCCGGAACAGCCTGAAGACATAGCCGCTAAATTAATAGCATTGATCAACTATCCAGAGTCAGAGAAGGAAGCAATGGGATTGAGAAATCGTAATAAAATTATTAGTCTTTGTTCTCCTGAAAAGTTTTTATCGAATTACATATCACTTCTTTAAATCTTGTTAAACAATTAAGCAGCAATGCGAGTGCTTCAAAGACCGGATGATGAGGGGTGGTGGCGCTAAGAATTTTTTAAAATGGATCAAATGGATTTGATTGTATCTTGTGGATCACTTTCTTCTGGTGGTGCAGAACGAGTTTTATCAGTTCTTTCATATCATTTTGTTAATGAATATAAGAATGTTACTTATATTTTATGGAAGCATGCAGATATTTTTTATGATATTGATGAAAAGGTTAAGATAATTGATATAGAGCAATTACTGAATACTACTAATGAGTTTCGAAAAATACTCTGGTTTAGGTCTTATATAAAAAATCATTCAAATTCAATACTACTATCATTCTTGTATCCTTACAATATGAGGGTATTATTCGCTACAATAGGTTTAAAATTAAAAATAATTATTGGCGAAAGACGGGATGGAAGTAAGGTTAAAGGAGGAAAATTTATTCGAGTATTAAGAGATATATTATATACTAGGGCTTCTAAAATAATACTACAAACTCAATCTAATTTAAAAAATTATCCTGAATGTCTTAGAGGGAATATCTATATTATTCCAAATCCAATAAAATTGGACAGAGCATTAGTCGGGAAAGCCATTACTACTCCTAAAAAAAATTACATAGTTTCTGTAGGTCGTTTAATTACTGAAAAGAATCATATATTCCTTGTAAAAGTATTTAAAGAGTTTTCAAAGCTTCATCCTGAATATTCGCTAATAATCTATGGAGAAGGTCCATTAAAATCCGCTCTTGAAATGGAAGTTGAAAAACTTGGGTTATCAGATAAGATTATTTTACCAGGAAATGTGAAGAACATAGAGAAATATATTTCAGAAGCAAAAATGTTTGTATTAACTTCTAAGTCGGAAGGAATGCCAAACGCTTTATTTGAAGCTATGTCTTTAGGATTGCCATGTATCTCTACAAAAGTTAATGGCGCAATTGACTATATTCAGAATGGGGTTAATGGATTCTTAATCGATTCTTATAGCGAAACACAATTATTACAATGTATGCTAAAACTTGTAGAGGATAATTGCTTTGCTAATCAGATATCTCATAACGCTACTAAAATATATTCATTATTGGAGCCCAGTTATGTTAATAATTGTTGGACTGATATTCTAAACAATTGTGAAAGTTAAACAATTGAGATTACCTTATCTAATCCAATCCATCCTTTTGTCGCCTATTATTTCAATCCCATCGGCGGAAAAAGTATAAAAATTTATAATCTATGCGAATTGCAATTGTAATTAGTGATAGTAAATCACTATTTGGTTTAAGAAAAGAATTGGTTGAGTCGTGGGTGAGAGCTGGACACGAGGTAATAGCAATTGGAGATAAATCTGAAAAAGAATTTTATAAGCAATGTCAAGAGTCTGGATTTATTTATAGACATGTTACGCTTTCGCGAAATGGAATTAATCCCCTGACAGACATTAAGACTCTCCGAGAACTAACATCGATTTTGAAAGAGACACAACCGGATCGAGTATTTTGCACATTTGCAAAAGCAGTATCCTACGGTTGTTGGGCAGCCCATCGTGCAGGAATTGACGAGTGCTATGCATTGATTAGTGGTTTAGGTTCCATCTTCCGAGGACATACTCTAAAGCAAAGGATGGTTAAGATTATTATGAGTCATTTATATAAGAATGCATTTCGATATTGTCGCACAGTAATCTTCCAGAATAATGATGACGTAAACGAGTTGGTTACTCTCGGATTGTTACCTCGAGAAAAAGCTTATATTGTTAATGGATCCGGTGTAGATTTGAGCCGGTTCACAAAGCAACCACTTCCGGAGGAAAATGTATTTCTTTTTGTTGGTCGGTTGCTTAAGGAAAAAGGAATTAGAGAATATGTTGATGCAGCACGGATAATCAAGCATAAGTACCCGACGGTAAGATTTCTTGCGGTTGGAGACATTGATACTAATCCATCATCGCTTTCTCAAAGACAAGTAGACGAAATTTCTAATGAGGGAATTATTGAATTCTACGGATTTCAAAAAGATGTAAGACCATTTATAAAGCAGGCTAAAGTTTTTGTACTTCCTTCATATCATGAAGGTACTCCACGCTGTGTACTTGAAGCAATGGCAATGGGGCGTCCCATAATAACCACTGATGCACCTGGTTGTCGTGAAACTGTCAAACATCGTGAAAACGGGTATCTTGTTCCAATAGGTGATGCAGATAAACTTTCTGAAGCAATGGAAAAGTTTATTACCGATGATGAACTTGCGGAAAGAATGGGGAAGGTATCTTTCGAAATTGCAAAAAGAAAATATGATGTAAATCTCATAAATGCTGAATACGTCTCAATTATGAGTTTAAATAATTAATAATGCATACCCTTTTAATTACAGGTATCCACGGTTTTGTGGGATCTAATCTTGTTTCTTATTTGAAACATGGAAATACTATTTATGGTCTTGATATTGTCGCTCCGCAAAAAGATGGCGTTAAGAAAACATTCTCATGGTCTGATTTGGACGAAAATACGATACCTAATATAGATGCTGTAATCCATCTGGCAGGCAAAGCCCATGATACTAAGAATAAATCTGCAGCCGAAATTTATTTCAAGGTTAATACCGACCTGACGAAAAAGATCTTTGATTACTTTTCGGATCATCCCGAAATTAAGAAATTCATTTTCTTCAGTTCGGTGAAAGCCGCTGTGGATAAAGTCCCCGGTGACGTATTGACCGAAGAAGTCACACCTTGTCCCGTAGGTCCATATGGAGAAAGTAAAGTAAAAGCGGAGGAGTATATTCTGGAACAATTGAGAGTGTACCCTGAAAAATATAACGGAAGAGATATTATCATTTTACGTCCGTGTATGATTCACGGTCCTGGTAACAAGGGGAATCTGAATCTTCTTTATGGAGTAATATCAAAAGGAATTCCTTGGCCGTTGGGCGGTTTTGAGAATCGGAGGACTTTTACCTCTATTGATAACCTTTCATTCGTGATTGAGAGACTGCTGAATACTGAAGTTGAAAGCGGAATATACAATATGGCTGATGACGATGCACTATCGACGAACGAACTCATAGAAGTAATGTGCAAAGCCATGGGAAAAAATAGCCAAATATGGAAAGTTCCCAAGGGGTTGATAAAATTTGGAGCAAAGACAGGTGACTTATTCCACTTACCTTTGAATACCTTCAGACTCGACAAATTGACTGAAAACTATGTCGTGTCAAACGAAAAAATTAAGCGTGCACTAAATATCGAACGAATGCCTGTGGATGCTCGGGATGGACTGACCAAGACCATCCGTAGTTTTCAAAATCAATAACATGATATGATTTTTGCGATAATCTTTCTGCTGCTGGTTCTACTCGAATTAGCATACTTCCGTGTTGCCGATAGGTTCAATATCATTGATAAGCCGAATCTGCGTAGTTCTCACAAAACCATTGTTTTACGAGGCGGTGGAATAATATTCCTTTTTGCCGTATGGCTCTATGCCGCGTTTTACGGATTGAGTTATCCATGGTTCATTCTTGGTCTTACATTGGTCGGATTGGTTAGCTTTGTTGATGATATCCGTTCATTGCCGGACAGTGTAAGGCTCGTGGTTCAGTTCACTGCCATGTTCCTGATGTTTTACCAGTTCGGTATTCTTAATCTACAGGACTGGTGGATGGTATTGATTGCTCTCATAGTCTGCGTGGGTATTATTAACGCCTATAACTTCATGGATGGAATTAATGGTATCACAGGAGGTTATTCAATTGCTGTATTAGTTCCATTGATATATCTTAACGGTAAATACGATTTTATAAATCAACCGTTCCTTTATGTGGTAGGACTGAGTCTTCTCGTCTTCTGTTTCTTCAACTTCCGAAAGAAAGCAAAATGTTTTGCCGGCGATGTCGGTTCAATCTCGATTGCATTCATTCTGCTTTTTGCATTAGGTTTACTGATACTCAAAACTCAGGATTTTTCATACATCGTATTCCTCGCCGTATATGGTGCAGATGCGATACTTACGATTTGTCATCGGATCCAATTGCATGAAAATCTGGGGGCGGCTCATCGCAAGCATGCATACCAGATAATGGCTAATGAACTTAAGATACCTCATACAGCTGTCGCATCATTTTATATGGCGCTTCAGCTGCTTATATCTGCCGGTCTGATATATCTGCCGATCAATCATTATGTTTATCTTGGAATAATCATAGTTGGGTTAGCAAGTGCATATTTACTTTTCATGAAGAAGAATTACCATCTGCATGAAGAATACTTACGATCAAAAGCATTACAATCATGATAATAAATAACGAACTCCTTGACGCGGTTACGGTCAAGGCAGAGGAGAGTCCGCGGTTGCGGATGAATTATAATCTGCATGACAGCTTAGATGCCAAGGCTCAGAGGTTGATCAATGTATTGCTGCCGGGTACGGTTCTGCCGATACACCGTCACAGACATACTGCTGAAACTTATGTGCTGCTTCGCGGAAAGATGTTTGTGGTGTTTTACAATGATCTCGGAGTGCAGATAGAGCGTTACCTGCTTGATCCGACAATCGGTAACTATGGCGTGCAGATTCCCGCTGGACAATGGCACGGAATAGAAGTACTCGAACCGTCAGCGATTTTCGAAGTTAAAGACGGACCATACATGCCACTACAACCTGAAGATATGCTGTTCTGATTTAAACTATGCGCTTGGCATATGAAGATGTTCAATAGGGCATTCTGGTTGATTGCAGTAGGAGCTTTTTTACTTCTTTTGTTGATATGTGCATTGCCATTTTTGCTGACAAGACACGGAAGCATAGATTTTACCGGAACAGGGGAGATAGGAGATACGATAGGGGGTACAATGAGTCCCTTCGTGGCAATTGTTGCGGCTATTCTTACATTTTTAGCTTTTTGGGTACAATATGTTGCGAATCAACAACAACGACAGGATATAGCACTTGAAAGATTTGAAAACCGATTGTTTCAGATGATCGCTGTTCATGAGGAAATTACCAACAATCTGAGAATCACCGCATCTTCACATAATGGTACGGATGAAGATATAATCGGAAGACAGGTGTTTGAATATATTTATCTTAAAAGGAATCATAAATGGCACTCCGGGTTGCGTGGAACGATTGAAGCGGAAGGTATTGATGGAATTAAGGATGACAACAGCCTTTGGTGTCTCGACCATTATTTCCGGCATCTGTACAGGATATTTAAAATGATAGATGACTCAACCGTGCTGAAAAACCTGACTCAGAAGTATGAGTATTCTTCTATTGCTCGATCCTCTCTGTCGGAGTTTGAACTTGTAATGTTGTATTATAATACTCTCGGACATAGAAATTATGATAATTTTAAAACGCTGATTGAAAGATACGCAATTTTTAATAATCTACGGATAGAGCATCTTGCTTTGGATAAAGAAATTAAATACTATAAGGCAATTCTTTCAGGAGATTCTTCGCACTTGCAAGACTTGGAAGAACCCACGAAGAAGTTCTCAAAATCTGCATTTAATTTTAATGATGGAAATGAATCCGATGACAGATAAAGTTGAAGGGGAAAATTTCAGGGAGGAACAGATGAGTCCTAAAGACATTATTGAAAATATATATTTATTACGGGATAATTTTCTGATAATTGGACTTACAGGACGAACCGGGAGCGGGTGTACAACGGTAGCAAGAATGCTCGGAAACAGTGATGTAAAGGCTTTGAAATCGGATCACCGGTATTTTAGATCGGGAGTTATTGATAACAAAGCCCGTAAAGACAGAATAGTCCGTGATTTTATAGAAAAGAACTGGACTGCCTTTACGATAATTACTGTCAGCGATATAATTTATCTGATTGCTTTTACTCTTAGTTTTGACCAATTTATATCTGCTATAGTTGACGGCACTACGTCGGCAAAAGTAGAAGGAACGCAAGATGAAATCCGGATTATGCTGGAGCATAAGCTTAACAATGATTATAAAAAAGAGTATGAAGCGAATAGACCGCGGTTCGAATCCCTATTAGCTTATTTGGATCAAGAAGATTATAAGAAGGGCGATGAGGCTGAGTATAAGCGTTGGTATGACCTGATATTTGATACCTTACCGAAATTCAGACAGAAAACAGAGGAACTTATCAGTTTGGGAAACAAGTCGATAATATCTCAATATATGCAGACTTGGGGCGACAATATCAGGACATTCAAGACTGTGTCGAAATCAGAAAATAAGTACAAGGATGCTCCTGAAGAACTGGCAAGACTGGTAAGTCATATTGTCAAGTTGATTCAATACATCAATAAAAAGGAGGGTAAACCTACACATATTGTGATCGATGCTCTCCGTAATCCTTTCGAAATACTTTATTTCAGAGAACGGTGGTCGGCTTTCTATTGCATGTCGGTCAATACGATTAAAGAGGTGAGACACGACAAGTTGTTAAAGGAAAAGAAATTAAATGCGGTTGAAATAGAAAAAATTGATGAGAGAGAGGCAGAAAAGAAAGATGTGAGAGACTCGTTCAGGAAGATTGACATAGACCGTTGTCTGCAGCTAACTGATATTCATCTTTCACATGACGGCACTCCCGAAAACCGCAATTTCAATCTGGTTAATCAGTTGCTCACTTATGTATCCCTTATGCTTCACCCGGGTCTTGTGCCTCCGACACCTCAGGAGCGGTTGATGCAGATCGCTTTTACGGCGAAATTGAATTCCGGGTGTTTGTCCCGTCAAGTGGGGGCAGCAATTACCGACAGTAATTATTCTCTCCGCGCAATAGGATGGAATTCTTCGCCTGCCGGAACGGTTCCTTGTACTTTAAGGCGATTTGAAGATCTCGTTAATCATGAGGATTCGGAAGCATTCAGCGTCCATGAGCGTGAAGATGGAAAATTCAGAAAAGGGATCGAGATATTAAACAATAAATACACGGCAAAGTGCAGAGAAGACCTCAATGGTCTTTCATTGAGTGTATGTTTTAAAGATGTTCATACAAGAATTACTTCTGGGCAGTTAAATAATCAGGTTCATACACGGAGTCTTCATGCTGAGGAAAACGCATTTCTTCAACTTGCTAAGTATGGTGGCAACGGTATAGAAGGAGGTAAATTGTTTACAACAGCAAGTTGCTGTGAACTCTGCGCGAAGAAAGCATACCATCTTGGAATAAGGGAAATATACTACATCGATTCCTATCCTGGAATTTCTCTAAACCATATTTTTAATGCCGGTAATCCGTCAAGTCGTCCGAGAATTATTTTATTCTCAGGTGCCGTAGGTAAAGCTTTCATCAACCTGTATAATCCTTTTGTCGCCTTAAAGGATGAAATAGAAGCGCGTACCTCAATCAATGTAAAGGGCACCTTAAAAAAAACTGACGAGCAGTTGACAACAGATAAAACAAAGGAACAGAATGGCAGTGATAGTCAGAGCTGATAATGCGGAAGAATTGAGAGATAATTTCCTAAACAAAATCAGTAGGAGCGCCATATTGACATGGTTAATTGATGAAGACGGAGATATTACAATCAGAAATCCTGAGTGGCATAATAAAGCCTGGTTCCGATGCTCTGTGGAAAATAATCCATCCCGTCTGATTCTTGGAATCATTCCTTCGAAGCGATATAGAATGACAAAGGAATTATATGGTGTGTTCCATGGAAGAATAGCTGCAACTATCTTGGCTCATTTTGATGATGTCATTACTTCCATTGAATTAACGTCAGGGTATTATAAACCTTATGATGTAATTCCAGAGTAATTCGAGTTATGATCAGCGTGTCGGTTGGCTTCAGGGAGACGAGGGCGAAGGATCAGGAGAGACCCGGGGTGGTGTTTTTCCGGATTTACGGTCCGGACGCGGCAGGCGGCAGGAGCCGCGTGTCGGTGAATACGCCCGTGACGGGATCGGACAAGAGTTGCATCGAAAGCAACAGGCATGAGATTCTGGCTCTGATCCGGCTGCTTTATGATGTGGTGCTGGACTGCGTACGGCAGGGGACGGCAACGGTCGGTGATGTGGCCGAGTCTTTCCGGGCGGCTGTGAATGACACGGAGAGGAAGGTGACGGAAGCTGACTTGCAGTCGCCGATGCGGGCTGACCTGTTTGCGGTGGGAAGCGGTTTCCACAAATATGTGCGTATGGTTTACCCTCAGCCTGATGAGACCGAGTCGGGGTTCGGCGATCTGCTGTCGTTTATCGCTTATAAGTCGCAGGCGTGCAGGGCTGATAACAGGGTGAGTACTTCGAGGAGCTACGCTGCGTTGGGCAAGGAACTGAGTGATTACAGCGGAAAGGATGTGATCGGCTGGGACGAGGTGGATTCGGCTCTCATTAAGGGATTCGCGGACTGGCTTATCGATCAGGGGTTCAAGGAATCGACGCAGGGTTATTACCTGGGTATGTTGCGTACGCTTCTGTTTCAGGCGGCTGAACAGGGTTATTGCGAGGCGAGTTCCGAGTGGTTCAAGCCGGTGACTACGCGTGCGCTGCCGAAAGCTGATGGTGCGGAACGCAAGAAGATGGATGTGGATGTGATCCGCCGGCTTAAGAATCTCAATCTGCAGGGGAATGAGAATCTTTCGTTCGTGAGGGATCTGTTTATGTTCGCTTTCTATTGCCGTGGTATGGAGCTGGTGGATGTGGCTCATCTGACGCGTGGAAATCTGCACGGAAATATGCTGATATATAACAAACGCCTGACGGGTAAGGAGATCCGGATTCCTATAGAGCGTGAGGCAAGATTGATTCTGGAACGGTATGCTACGGGAAACAGGTATCTGTTCCCGCTGCTGGAGTTCGGTCGGTCAAATCTGTTTGCCACGCGTCGAACGTGGGTGAATAATCATCTGAAGGTGATAGGTGAGTTGATCGGTGTGAAGGGGTTGTCGTTTGTCAATAATATCGAGGCATGGACGACGATGTTTTCGAGCATGCATATCACGGAGAGGTTTTTGTCAGCATCGAGCTGATAATAAATGCATAATATAAAATGTGACGGCAACGGGGGATCGGTCCTTGTTGCCGTTGTCGTATTTTTATGATTACAAAATTTTGGCGATTTTATTATTTGTGATTAACTTTGTAAATGTCATTTTACGGAATGTTATGGTTGAATAATTGGTATAATTATCACTATGATGATACTATCAAACAAGTCACTGGCGACGCCGGAAATTATTAGAAATTTGGGTTTTAGGTTTCGTGATTACAGGTTACGGTTGCGGTTGACCCGTAAGGAAGTCTCAGATGCGGCAGCTGTGGGTATGACTACTTTATATAAGTTTGAAGCTGGAAATATGACCGATATTTCTTTCAGCACTTTGATCAGGTTGCTCAGGGCGATAGGGCTTTCGGAAAGTTGGGACGCTTTGCTCCCGGAACTTCCAGAGTCGCCATACCTGTATGATGACGGTAAGAAAATACAACGTGTAAGGAAAAGTAGGAAGGGAACAGTTAGGTAATAAGGCATAGCTATGACATATTTGAAGGTAAAATTGTGGGGGCAAGAAATAGGACGGCTCGTTTGGGATTCTGCTACGAGACGTGCATATTTTATGTTCAATCCGGAGGAAAAGAACAAAATCCCCGATATTATCCCTTTATTATCGCCGACAGGGACACGTAACTATCTATTGCCTATTTATGGGGATGAACGTCCTTTATATCAGGGATTACCACCATTTATTGCTGACTCATTACCGGATTCGTGGGGAAATACCCTCTTTGACAGATGGGTTAAGAATAATAAAATACCGCGTAATAAAGTCACACCGCTATATAAGCTGATGTTTATAGGCAAAAGAGGAATGGGTGCGCTGGAATATGAGCCTTATGCGGCGGAATTTGCACAAACAAGGACTCTTGATATCAAATCATTATATGAAATGTCTCTTCAGGTTCTCGAAGACAGGGATAATGTGGTGCTTAACACTTCTGGAGAACTGACTTTACAAGCATTGCTTACTGTAGGAACTTCTGCCGGTGGACGACAGATGAAGGCTGTTATAGCAATAAACGACAAAACAGGTGAGATACGCTCCGGACAGACCGACGGACTTGACGGTTTTGACTATTATATTTTGAAATTTGGGGACAGCATAATGCCGATATCTGAAATTGAAGTAGCATTTTATAATATTGCCATAGCTGCCGGCATAGAAATGGAGGACTGTCGTTTATTAGAAGTTGAGGGTGTAAATCATTTCGTTACCAAGCGTTTTGACAGAGCGAATGGAAAGAAAATATACGTACAGACATTGGCAGCAATAAATCCGGAAGCGAGTAGTTATGAAGATATTAT
This sequence comes from uncultured Bacteroides sp., assembly GCA_964555405.1. Taxonomy (GTDB): domain Bacteria; phylum Bacteroidota; class Bacteroidia; order Bacteroidales; family Muribaculaceae; genus Paramuribaculum. The sequence continues at coordinate 5,134 of CAZKSF010000012.1, read as the reverse complement.
TGCAACATGTCGCGAACTATCACTTTCAGAAAGCGATATTCAGCAACTCTATACTCGTATGGTTTTCAATGTGATGGCAAACAATACAGATGATCATAATAAAAACTTTTCCTTCCTTATGGAAGAAAATGGCAAGTGGCGCCTGGCTCCGGCATACGATATGACGTTTATTTTCAATATAAATGGTACAGGTCCGAATAATGAACGAAGAATGAGTATAGATGGAAAAACAAGTGAGATTACTAAGGCTGACTTACTTGATTTTGCAAAACAAAACGGGATCAACAATGCCGGCGCGATAATTAACCGTGTAGCTAAATCTATCTTTACTGGAATCGACGAGTGTTACCGTGTCAGTCAGCCTTGGCGGAGCATTATCAGAAAGACACTACTGGAGAAACTTAAAAAATTTGGTTTCATTGATGAAAATCATAATGCAGAGTTACCATTTAGTGATAAACATCATAGAACGATAACCAAACTTTCATTGGAAATAAATTCAAAAAGGCACTTTGTGGTGTCAGCCGTAATCAACGGAAAACGCAAAAGAAGATTTGTCAGACCCAATATGGACTTTTATAACGACATTGCTGAACAGGATATTTATAATCTGAGTATTAATGAGAAAATCCGATTGATCGAAGTATTGTTCCCTCCGGATGAGAATTAAATGCAAGAAATTAAATTTCTTGTTTCCGTTGTCATCTGTGGGGGAGGGTTTGCTTCGGACAACATCATCACTCCGTGACTCCGATTGATGACGGCATTGTCCGGGTACTCCCTTCGGTCATACCAACAACAACGTGCCTACGGCACTCTCTCTTTTTAATAAGTTGTAATATGATTGCAAAATGCAGATACATCGCTTTGCGATATATCTGAGGGACAGGGGCTTATCTAACATGCCGAAGGCATGTCCCTACTGAGGATTGCACGCCGGAGGGAACATCGCTTTGCGATGCAAGTAGCACAGGCTTCCCAGCCTGTCAAATACCTTGGTGAGGAGAGTGCAGGCGTTCGTAAACTTCGAGACACATGCGGGTGTTGTGATAGGGGCATTTCCAAAATCCCGCCTTGTCGTCGGTGCGGTTTATAGCGCCGTCCTGCCGGCTCCAGTACCATTCTCCATTATCATTGTCCACAATATTGTCGCGAATGTACTCCCAGCTCTGATATGCCTTGTCAAGCATGTCGGGGCGGTTGTGGAAGCAATACTGATATATTTCGCCCACGACATTCTCAGCCTGTACCCACCAGTGACGGTCGTTGTCGTAGCTACCCGAGGCATGACGTTCGTAGATCATTGATCCGTCGCAACAGCGTCCTTCCATGGCGGCGTCGGCAATATGTCGGGTTACATCGAGCGTGCGCTCAAGAAGTGGAGTGTCGCCCAATACCTGAGCCGCTTCAAGCAACAGCCATGAAGCTTCGATGTCGTGACCATAGGATATTATGCCTCCGTCGGTGCGGTTCCATTCGTCATCGAAGAACAAGCCCATGTGACCGCGCTGTCCGGGAATCACTATTTTGTCTAAAAACAGTTCGAGAAGCGATTTCACCGCCGATTCGACTTCAGGAGTACGGCACACACGCAGCAGGTTGGTATATGGCTCGATAATATGCAGATGTGTGTTCATGGATTTCGACACATTCATATCCTTTTCGCTCAGACGCATATCGTCGATCGGTTGCCAGTCGCGGGTGGTTGCCTCGATGTAGCCTCCGTTTTTCGTATCCCGGCTATGACTTTCGATGTCACCGAATAGCTTCATGGCATATTCCAGGGCTTCCGGGTCGCCGGTGGCACGGGCGTATTCCGACAATCCGTAAATGGCGAACCCAAGTGCGTAGAACTGTTTCTTGGTGTCGAGCGGTTTGCCGTCGGCATCCAGCGACCAGTATATGCCTCCGTACTCGCGGTCGTAGAACCGGTCGATTATCTCGCGTTTGGTACGGGTTGCCGCTTCGAGATATTCAGGTTTGCCAAGCACGCGGTAGGCGGCTGAAAACGCCCATAATATGCGGGCGTTGAGAATGGCACCACGCGGAGCCGCTGCATCCAGCCGGTCGTATCCGTCGCGCCGCCCGTAAAAGCCTCCGTCGGGAGCCTGCATTTTGTCGAGCCAATAGGGGAGGATGTTATCGGTGAGATTGGCGATCACCTCACTGCGGAATGATTCTGTCGAAGCACTCATATGATGCAAGTTTGATCAAAATTCACTGAACAGCTTGGGTTTGATGACTATGCCGACGCGGAGCTCCGAATGATACTCCTTGTAGGCGAGCAACCCCTCGCCGTAGCCGTTGTAGTATTGTAGGAACAGATACTGGTTATCGCGTTTGAATATGCGGTAATTGAGTTCGAGGGTGGTATTGTAGTTCAGGTTCCAGCCTTTGCGCTTGACAAGATTTACCGACACCCCGAACCGTCTGTCGGGCAGCGAGAAGGAGGCTCCCATCTGGTAGATGCCGCTGTAAGAGAGGATATCCCTGTTGTTGGCGCCATCGACAATCGGAATCCAGAACTTGGCGTTCACGAAAAAGGTCGGGTCGATCATTATCGAGCCGGCGAGTGAAATTTTATTCCACGACCGTGATGCGATGCCATCGCGTCCGTTGCTCTCATGTTCGACGATGAACGACACTTTGCCGATGAATTTGTCCTTGACGAACAACGGTTTGGTCAGTCCGATACCGGGATTGAAGTTCAGGTCGGTCATCGGCATCGAATTCTCAAGCACGTTCCAGAACACCTTTTCGGTGAAGAAAAGATAGAGATATGTGCCTAACGGCAGGGTTGAGCGGGTGAGTCGCTGAGATATGGACAGCTGGAATTTGACATTGGAATTTTCCTTTGTCGGCTTCTGCCCTATCGCTGTGCCGAATATGAAGTAATTGTCCTTGTACAGTCCGAAATATGGCTCGTTATCGAACGCGCGGCGCACACTGTCGGCGCTGATGTTGGTCTCCTCGTCGGGCATGGAGATGATCTGGGCGGTGACTCCCGCCGGCAGCAGCATGGCGAGCAATGCAAGCCATGGCAGCAGCAACAGACGGTTATGGCATGACTTATCCATTAATTTCAGATGAACCGGTCGTTGAAGCGGATCTCCACATCGTTGACCATCTGTTTGATACGTTGTTCTTCCGATTTGGGACATATGAGCAGTACGTCGCCTGAATCGGCTATGATATAGTCGCTGAGTCCTTCGATCACTACAAGTTTTTCGGGATTGTCGACGGCGAAGATATTGCGTGACGAATTATATGCGAGGACGCTGCAGTTCTGCGTGACGTTCAGCTCGCTGTTCTTGGGTGAATGTTCATACAGCGAGCTCCATGTCCCGAGATCGGTCCATCCGAAGTCGGCACACTCCATATACACGTTGCGTGCCTTCTCCATTACGGCATAGTCGATGGAAATACTCGGGCATGCCGGGAAGTGCTTGTTTATAAACGCCATCTCGCCGGGAGTGCCGAACACATTCCGTCCCTCTTCGAATATCCTGATCAGGTCGGGCGTGTATTTCCGGAAAGCTTCCATTATCACGGAGGAGCGCCAGAGGAAGAGTCCGGAGTTCCAGTAGAACTCTCCGCTGTCGACAAACACCTGCGCCAGTTCACGGTCAGGTTTTTCGGTAAAGGTCTTCACCTTATTAATACCGGGAAGCACTTCGTCGCCGATCTGAATGTAGCCGTAGCCGGTTTCGGGGCGGGTGGGTATTATGCCGAGTGTCAGGAGTGCGTCGTTGTTTTCAACGAATTCCAGTCCTTTTTCAAGACAGTCGATAAATACCCGTTCGCGTGTGATGAGGTGGTCGCTCGGAGTGACTATCACCGATGCTTCGGGGTCAATCGAGGAGATATGCAGGGTCGCCCATGCGATACATGGAGCGGTGTTGCGGCGTGCGGGTTCGCACAATATCTGCGACTCGTCGATTTCAGGCAACTGTTCCCGGATGAGTGAGGAGTACATTTCGTTGGTCACTATGAATATGTGACTTGGATCGATTATCGGGCACAGCCGGTCGTATGTCATTTGCAGAAGTGTCCTGCCGGTGCCGAAAAAGTCGATAAACTGTTTCGGACGTGATGTGCGGCTGTAAGGCCAGAAACGGCTTCCGACACCGCCGCACATAATTACGCAGTAGCGATGGGGATTGATCATTTCGAGTGAGTGTGTGTGGTGTTAGAACTGGAGGGTACGGCGGCAATCATCTCATCTATCATTTCATCGATAGAGTGCCGCCCGGTGTGTGAGTTGAGCCATTCAGCTGCCATCACCGCACCGAGTGCGAATCCTTCCCGACTTTTAGCTGAGTGTTCTATGGTAATAATATCGGCATCCGATTCCCAGCGCAGGGTGTGTATGCCGGGTACCTCGCCTTCGCGCTCGTGGGTGATGAGCAGCGATGTCCGCGGTGCGTCAGCGTCCTCGGTCCATGCGTCGAATGTCGGATCGTTGGCAATTACAGTTTCAGCCAGTGTGATGGCTGTGCCGCTCGGATGGTCGAGCTTATGTATGTGGTGAACCTCGTTCAGAGTGGCGCGGTATTGCGGCTGCCGGCTCATGAGTTGTGCGGTGTATGCCGTGATACGGCGGAAAAGATTCACACCTATACTATAGTTTGAACTCCACATGAAGGCTGTTCCGGGTGTGTGGTCACATAGATCGCCGATGTTATCAAGGCGATCGGACCAGCCGGTGGTACCGCTGACCACTTTCACTCCTCGTTCAATGGCTGCACGGCAATTCGACTCGCCACATGCCGGAATTGAAAATTCTATCGCCACATCCGCACTGCGAAAAGAATCAGTGTCGAAGTCGCCTGTATTGTCACGGTCGATTACGGCTACTATTTCATGTCCGCGCCGGCGTGCGATATTCTCAATCATGTGACCCATGCGGCCATATCCTATTATTGCGAGCTTCATTTGTAGGGGTTTTGAATTCCAATGACAAATGTAGGTAATAATATTGATAAACGCAAAAATAGCGGCGCAAAGGGGATCCGAAACAACTGACCAAAAAATGCTGTCGAAAAAACATGTTGTACAGCATATCTGAGAATCAGAGAGTTGAATAAAAAAGTAAACTTTTTGATGAAAAAAGTTGTTAAAACATTTGGTCAGT
>CAZKSF010000011.1:0-57437 GCA_964555405.1 uncultured Bacteroides sp. | reverse complement strand
ATTCTCGGTGACGAGGACCACCTCGGCGACATGGACTTCAAGGTAACCGGTACACGCGACGGTATCACAGCTACTCAGATGGATATCAAGTGCGACGGTCTTTCCTACGAAATCCTTGAAAAAGCCCTTAATCAGGCACGCGAAGGTCGTCTGCACATCCTCAACATCATTGAGGAAACTATTCCGCAACCGCGCGAAGATTACAAGCCTCACGTTCCGCGCATCGTCACCATGCTCATACCCAAGGAACTTATCGGTGCTGTGATTGGCCCGGGCGGAAAAGTTATCCAGGGTATTCAGGAAGAATCCGGCGCTACTGTTTCAATTGATGAAATAGAGGATGGCGGTTACATCGAGGTGGCTGCCAACAACAAGGAAGCTATCGACAAAGCACTGGCAATGATCAATGCTATCGTGGAACTTCCCGAAGAAGGCAAGACTTACAAAGGTAAGGTACGCTCCATTCTTGACTTCGGCGCATTTGTTGAGTTCATGCCGGGTCGCGACGGTCTCCTCCATATCTCCGAAATATCATGGGAACGCCTCGACGATATGGCGGCTTCCGGACTTAAGGAAGGCGATGATGTGGAAGTGAAACTCATCGAAATTGACAAAAAGACCGGTAAGTACCGTCTCTCGATGCGCGCACTCCTGCCCAAACCCGAAGGTTACGTCGAGCGTGAACGTGCGCCGCGCAGCGAACGCCCGCGTCGCGAACGTGGCGAAAACGGAGGCTCCGACCGTCCGCGCCGTGAGGGTAACAACAACCGTGGTCCGCGCCGCGACCGCGGTGACCGCGAAGGCAACAACAATAGCAACCACTCGCGTCACGAGTAAACAGCATATAAACTAAACAGAAAGCCCCGTGCAGTTCACAGTTCAAAATGTGACGCACGGGGCTTTCAGTTATCTGAATTTTCCGAATAGTTTCAGAAGGGGAAGAACAAAGGCAGAATAAATACCATCAGCACGCCGAGTATCAGCTGCAACGGAAGTCCGACCTTTATATAATCCATAAATGTGTACTGCCCGGCAGGCATTACCAAAGCGTTAGGCGGAGTGGAGAACGGTGAAGCAAAGCACAGACTGGCACCGTAAGTCACCGCGAACAGGAACGGTAACGGACTCACTCCGAATGCCATGGCACTTTCCATTGCGATCGGTGCCATCAGCACTGCCGTAGCTGTATTGCTTATAAACAATGTCATTATCGAGGTTGCGAAGAACATGCCCGCAAGTAAGGCAAGAGGTCCGAACTGACCCAGAGTCCCCACGAGCGAACCCGCCATGAGTTCCGAAGCGCCTGTTTTTTCGAGAGCAAACGACATCGGCATCATAGCACCGATAAGCACCACACTCTCCCAGTTTATAGTCTTATAGGCATCCTCCACATTGCGGAAACATCCGGTAAGAATCGTAAGAACGGCAGCTGCCAGAACAGCTACAACGGCAGGTACGAAATCCAGCACGAGTGCCACTACCATCGCTATCATTATCAAGGCGGCAATTGGCGCTTTATAGTCAAGAGTCACTTTGGCGGCTTCTTTAAGCGGTTGTCCCAGAACAACCCATAGCTTGCTTTCGCTGCTGAGACGGCCGATTGCCTCCCACGAACCCTGCACCAGCAGCACATCCGAACGATGTATGGTAAGATCGCCTAATCCTGTAGTCAGGATTTCATTCTTACGTCTCACACCTATCACATTCACGTCATACCGGGTACGGAAACCTATCTGCGATATTGTATTCTTAAGTATTGAAGAATTCGGCAAGGGCAGGATTTCAGCTATACCTATGTCGTAAAACTGAAGTGTTCCGGCTTCGGCAGCAGCAACCTGAAGTTTATTTTCGGCTGCGAATCGCTCCACACTGTCATGACTGCCGCGTACATAAAGGGTCTCTCCCTCTGTCAGAATGGCATTGGGATCGGCTGCATGTTGTGATATATTCTTTATCAGACGACCCGGAGTATCACCTTTACGCACTTCAAGCACATCAATGCCGAAATGTGAACGCAAACCGAGTCCGGCGAGCGTTTTACCGATGAGAGGACTCTGATCGCCGATTGTAAGCGAGTAAAGTCGTGAATCAAGCTGATATTCCGAAACAAGCTGCTCTATGGATTTTGCCGAACCACCGGCAGACGATTCTTTATTCCGCCCTTTTCCCGAGAGAAAAATTCTGCTGAGAGGAATCAGTAACAACGTTCCTGCCAGAAGACACACTGCACCTGCGGGGAAGAACGAAAAGAATGTGAGCGGTGAATGACCGGCTTCCTCCCATACCTCGGCGATGACGAGGTTAGGTGGCGTACCGATAAGAGTCATCATTCCTCCGAGACTACTCGCAAAAGCAAGCGGCATCAGGAATCGTGAAGCGCTCATCCCGGTGCCCGCAGCCATACTCACCACTATGGGAAGCATCAGCGCAACTGTACCGGTGTTACTCACAAACGCTCCGATAAAAGCCGTAGCTCCCATTACGAGCAGAAACATACGTGTCTGACTTTCACCGGCAAGTTTCATAAGCCTCGCACCTATCATTTTTGCGAGCCCCGTGTTGAATATGGCGCCACCGACTACAAACAGTCCCACCATCATGATGAGTATCGGATTTGAAAAACCCGACAACGCCTCGGTTGTGGAGATTATTCCGGCAAAAGTGAGTATCAGAAGGGCGATCAGAGCCACTATATCCGCCCTGAGCTTTCCCCATACGAATCCTATTGCCGCCAACAAAAGAGTTACAAGAGTAATAACCATATTACCGGCTGTTACTGCTCGTTTTCATCATACCATTTGGAATACATCAGGTAATTGCGGGCGATCTTCTGATTGAGTTCACGTGACTGCGCAGGATCAACCGGCTTAATGAATTTTGCCGGCGCACCGCCCCACAATTCGTTGGGACCGATCTTCGTGCGCGAAAGTACAACCGATCCGGCAGCCACAAGAGCGCCCTCACCTACCTCCGCATCATCCATCACTACCGCACCCATTCCGATGAGGGCGAAATCATGAATCTTGCATCCGTGAAGGGTCACGTTATGACCCACACTCACATCGTTACCTATTTCGATGGTCGATTTCTGGTACAGTGTATGCAATACGCTACCGTCCTGAATATTGACACGGTCACCGATCCTGATAGAGTTCACATCGCCACGGAGTACGGTGTTGAACCATATGCTGCATTCGTCGCCTACCACGACATCGCCGATGAGTGTGGCATTGTCGGCAAGGAAAGTATCCTTGCCGACTACGGGTGTAAATCCCCTTACTGAACGTATAAGTGCCATTGCTTATCAGAATTTTACAGTTTTTTCAGCAAGCCATGCAGCTTCCGTAGCGTCGAGATGAGGAGTCAGGCGTTCACGCACTGTAGCATGATAGCTGTTTAGCCAGTCAATTTCTTCAGCCGTCATTATATCGCGGTCGAACAGACGCAGGTCAAACGGGAACAACGTGAGAGTCTCGAATTTGTAGAATCGACCGAACTCGGTAGTCATTGCCGGAACAGTCAGCACAAGATTCTCGCAACGGATACCATACTTTCCTTCGCGGTAAAGACCCGGTTCGTTCGAGGTGATCATACCCGGACGCAGTGTGGCGGGCATGTGATTGAGACGGATACTCTGCGGTCCCTCGTGGACATTCAGGAAATGTCCTACACCGTGACCGGTTCCGTGAAGATAACTGAGACCTTCTTTCCATAAATAAATACGGGCGAGAGCATCTAACTGATCACCGCGTGTACCTTCGGGGAATATCGCGGTTCCGAGCGAAATATGACCCTTCATTACCAGTGTGAAGTCATGACGCTGTTCCGGTGTGGGATTACCGAGCGTGATCGTGCGGGTAATATCGGTGGTTCCGTCCAGATACTGGGCGCCGCTGTCAATGAGCAGCAGATTGTCGGGGGTGAGCTTAACTGACGACTCAGGAGTAGCTTCATAATGCACGATAGCGCCGTGTGCGCCGAATCCGGCGATAGTCTCGAAGCTGTTGTCAAAGTATAGCGGCTGGGCTGAGCGATGACGGGTCAGTATCTCAGCAATGTCGAGTTCGGTCAGCTCGTCATTATCAGCCATCCGTTTCTCTATTTCCATCACCGAACGTACCAATGCCACACCGTCACGTATCATAGCCTCGCGAATACCTGCAACCTGGACATCATTTTTCACTGCCTTCATCATTGCGACGGGCGATGACGAAACAAGACCGCGGTCGCCCATAATGTCGCGCAGGCGGGCTGCGGTCTGGGCAGGATTATAAAGCAGACTCTGTCCGGCAGGGAGCGATGCGATAAACTCAGCGACTGAAGTATATGGTGCGGTGTCTACACCGTTTGCCTTCAGGTAAGCGCATGCCTCATCGGTCAGCTTCGCAGGATCAATGAACAGGGTCGCACTGTCCGGGGCTATATAGAGGAACGAGGTCGCTACCGGATTACAGTTAACGTCGCGTGAACGCACATTCAATGTCCATGCTATCTCGGCAAGATCGGATATAAAAGTGGCGTCCGCTCCACGCGATGCTACTTCCGCACGGACACGTGCAAGCTTCTGCGAGGCGGATTCTCCGGCATATTTTTCGTCATGAATGAATATTTTGTCCTGCGGAAGTGACGGACGGTCGCTCCATCCCGCAGCCGGATCGAAAGTCAGGATCAGTCCGACACCTGCGGCGGCAAGAGTCTTTTTCAGTTCATCGGCAGCCGTTGCCGACATCACCATTCCGTCAACACCTACTATATCACCTTTTTTCAGGTTAGCGGCAAGCCATGCGCCGATTTCGGGCACTTCGGGTTTACCCTCCTCCATCACCATGATTTCGGTTCCTGACAGCTGTTCGCGGCTCTGCAGCCAATAACGGGAGTCTGCCCATACAAATGCCTTGTCAAGCGTCACTACAAGCGCTCCGGCTGAACCGGTGAATCCGCTCAGCCACCGGCGAACCTGCCAGTGAGCGGCGAGATATTCCCCCTGATGCGGGTCGGACTGTGGTATGATAGTGGCGGCAATGCCTGCCTCGCGCATCTGATCGCGCAGCGCCTTAAGGCGCGATGCTATGAATTCCTTCATTATGGATTATGGTATTACTTATGGTTGACTGTCTTTCCGAATGAAATTGGTATCGGAGTGGAAAATATCATCTGTTTCCGTGTTACGGGATGTACAAACCTCAGTGTCTGGGCATGTAACGCCAGACGATGTATCGGGGATGCCGACGCACCGTAGCGGCGGTCGCCGATAATCGGATGTCCGATATCCTTCATGTGTACACGTATCTGATTCTTGCGTCCTGTGTCAAGTTCCACTTCCATGAGTGAGTATCCTTTGCCCGAAGCTATAGTGCTGTAACGGGTCACGGCGAGCTGACCCTCCTCCGGATTATCAGTCGAATATACCTCGTAACGGGAATTTTCAGCCAGATAACTCCGGATTACTCCGGTCGGAGGCTCCGGTTTACCTTCAACCACACACACATATTTGCGTTCAAGCACCATATTGTTCCAGTTATGCTGCATGGTTTCCTTCGCCTTCTCGTTCTTGGCGAACATCATCAGACCCGAAGTGTCACGGTCAAGCCTGTGGACAATGAAAATTTTGTTACGCGGATCATTCCATTTCACATAATCGCGGAGTATGGAATATGCCGTTCCGTCCTGTATCTTGTCGGTACCCATCGAAAGGAGTCCGTAACCCTTGTTCACAACTATAATGTCGTCATCCTCGTACACTATCTGCAAGCGTCTGTTATAAAACACTTTCCACTCGCGTGTAAGATTTACCAGTACTTTATCGCCCGGATGCAGACGGTGATCGAACTTTGTGGTCGGTGTATTATTTACCTTTACCTGCGAGTGTTTCAGAAGTTCTTTCACATTCGTCCGCTTGCGGTCGGGCATAGAGGCTATCAGATATTCGAGCAGTCCCGCTTCTTCTTTCACCTCATATGTCTCCACTACATCAGGTCCCTGACGCTTTCCCGCACCGGGTTTGCTGTTTAACTGTGTTTTAGCCATCCCTGTTTTCATTTAGTGGATTTCTTCCTGCTACGTGATGTAGTCTTGCGTGGCTGGGCATCCTGCTGTTTGACCAGCTCAAGACATTCTTCAAGGGTCATCGCAGACGGATCGGTTACCGACTTGGGTATCTTGTAATTCGACTTATTATAATAGATATACGGACCGTACCGACCGTTCAGAATCTGAAGTTCCGGATCCGATTCAAAAGTCTTTATCAGTTTCTTACTGTCGGCGTCGCGTTTGGCGAGTATGAGTTCCACTGCCTGATCGAGTGTAATCTCGGTGGGAGATATTTCCTTCGGTATCGACACATATTTCGATGAATGACGGACATACGGACCGAAACGTCCGACGCCCACACTTACTTCGGCATCCTCGAATTTACCCAGGTGTCGGGGGAACTCGAAGAGCTTCAAGGCATCCTCAAGAGTAATGTCAAATACCGACTGATTGGGACGCAACGATGCGAAAAGCGGTTTTTCATCGTCATTGCTGTCTCCTACCTGCACTACCGGTCCGAAGCGTCCGATCTTCACCGACACCGGTTTGCCTGTCTGAGGATGTTCACCCAGATGCCGTTCACCCACCTTATGCTCCAGACGCATGTCATTTGCCTTCACTACCTCGGGGTGGAACACGTCATAGAAGTCGGAGATCTCATCGTTCCAGCGTGCGTTTCCCTCCGCTATCTCGTCAAAGCGTTCCTCCACATTGGCGGTAAAATTATAATCCAGTATATTCGGGAAATATTCCGTGAGGAAGTCGTTCACTATAATGCCTGTATCTGTAGGAATCAGTTTACCCTTGTCGGACCCCGCCATTTCCGTACGCACGGTACTCGTTACCGTACCGTTCTTCAGAGTCATGACAGTAAATTCACGCGGAGTGCCGGGTCGGTCACCTTTCTCCACATACTCCCGCTGCTGTATGGTAGAGATTGTCGGTGCATAAGTTGACGGACGCCCTATGCCGAGTTCCTCCATTTTCTTTACCAGCGAACCTTCGGTATATCGCGGGGGATGCTGAGTATAACGTTCTGTGGCGGTTATCTCACGCATTGTCACATTCTCACCCTCCGACATAGCGGGAAGCATTCCTTCGGCAGCATTTTCCTCGCCGTCACCGTCATTATCAAGATATACGGCAAGAAAGCCCTGAAACTTCACTACCTCGCCTGTTGCCGTGAAATCGGTCGAAGCATCCGCGGGATGTATCGCTACTGTAGTTTTTTCAAGCTGGGCAGATGCCATCTGCGAGGCAATCGTGCGTCGGCGTATCAGCTGATACAGTTTCTGTTCCTGCACCGTTCCGTCGATTGTCGGTCGGTCGATATATGTCGGTCGTATTGCCTCATGAGCTTCCTGAGCGCCCTTCGACACGGTATGGTAGTGACGCTCGTGATAATATGCCTCGCCATGACTGTCGATAACTTCCTTACGTATCGCCGCCATAGCCAGCTGCGACAGATTGAGCGAGTCGGTTCGCATATAGGTGATATGTCCGGCCTCATACAGTCGCTGAGCCACCGACATGGTCATTGCCACGCTGAAACCCAGACGCCGTGATGCTTCCTGCTGCAGCGTGGACGTTGTGAATGGAGGTGCCGGTGCCTTGGAGAGCGGCTTCACGTTGACATCGCTTACCGTGAACGATGTATCGCGACATTCGTCAAGAAATTCACGCGCCGCAGCCGCATCGGGCAATCGTTTTGTCACTTCCGCTTTTACGGTCTGACCCTCCGGAGTCTCGAACACACCGGTCACACGGAAATATGGCTCCGAAACAAAATTCTTGATTTCCTGCTCCCTTTCCGCTATCAGCCGCACGGCGACCGACTGGACTCTTCCTGCCGACAGAGCCGGCTTGATTTTTCGCCATAATACGGGCGAGAGTTCGAATCCGACTATACGATCCAGTACGCGACGTGCCTGCTGCGCGTCGACCCGGTTAAGGTCGATGGTACGCGGATTGGCGATCGCATTCAGTATTGCGTCTTTGGTAATTTCATGAAAAACAATGCGTTTGGTGGTTGTCGGATCAAGTCCCAGGACTTCCGACAGATGCCACGCTATAGCTTCTCCTTCGCGGTCCTCATCGGAGGCAAGCCATACGGTCTCCGCTTCGGAAGCAGCTTTTTTCAGATTTTTGACAAGATCTGACTTGTCATCGGGTACGACATACTCCGGAGTAAAATCACCATCGGACGACACACTGAAATCTTTCTTTTTCAGATCGCGGATATGTCCGTAACTCGACATGACTTTAAAGTCCTTGCCGAGAAATTTCTCGATGGTTTTTGCCTTTGCCGGCGACTCCACTATGACGAGGTTCTTAACCATTTCAATGCTTATATTGTTTTCAAACGGCAAATTTATAAAAAATGAGACATAAAATTGCCACGGTTTATGGAATATTTCATGCACAACGCTTATTTATATTGAAAAGTTGCGAAATCGTAACCGGTCCACCATTATGTCGTACTTGCATCTCACCGGCAGAATTCCTAACTTTGTATCTGAATATGGAAACGCGCGACGAACTTATCACTATCAATGTCCGCCGGGTTCTCACAGAGCGTCTGGGAGAGCGGCGCATGCGCCGTATTCCCGGATTTGCAGTCAAATGGTTAGAAAAGTTCATTTGCCAGGATCGGCTGAACAAACTGTTACGCGACAACTATCCCTCTACCGGCGCTGACTTCTGCTCCGGTGTGCTACGCGACCTGTCAGTCAACTACGAAGTGGTACATCCCGAACGATTGCCCGATGCGTCATCTCCCTCCGACTGCCGGGTGCTGTTTGTCTGCAATCATCCTCTTGGAGGTCTGGACGGTATGATTCTCATTGACATGCTCACACGCCACTGCTGTCCGCCGGAAGAAAAACTCGGCTTTGTGGTCAATGATCTTCTTTCGGCAGTAAAGCCCCTCGGCGATGTGTTCATACCCGTCAATAAACACGGGAGGCAGAGCCGTGAGGCAGCTGCCCGGGTCGAAAGCGTATTCATGGGATCCGGACCTCTGGTAATGTTTCCGGCGGGTATGGTTTCAAGGCGCCGTAAAGGGGTGATTGCCGATCTGCGCTGGAATCCGATGTTTGTCCGTCGGGCAGTCAAATCGTCCCGCGACATTATTCCATTGCGTTTTGATGGTGCCAATTCATCTTTTTTTTATAAATTTGCCGCTTTAAGAGAAAAACTCGGCTTCAGATTCAATATCGAGATGATCCGTCTGCCCGCCGAGGTAATCCGTTCCGAAGGCAAAACGTTCACTATTACCGTGGGCGAGCGCATTCCGTATACGGAACTTCTCAAACAACTTGATCCGGCAGCGGAAGCCGCCCGGATACGAAGTCTGATTTATGAATTGAAATGATTGAATGGAACAACCTATAATCGCACCGGTCGACCCCGGACTGATAGCAGCCGAACTAACACCGGCACGCCTGCTACGCAAGTCTAATAAAGCGGGAAATGAGATATATACTCTTTCCGCTGCCGAAGCGCCGAATACTATGCGTGAGATCGGCCGCCTGCGCGAGATCGCATTTCGCGCTGCAGGCGGTGGCACCGGCAAGGATTGTGACATAGATGAATACGACCTCATGGAACCTCCGTGCCGCCAGTTGGTGGTGTGGAATCCTGCCACGTGCGAGATAATCGGCGGTTACCGTTACATCATTGGCAAGGACATACGGATGCGTGCCGACGGCACTCCCCGTATAGCCACCGGTCACATGTTTGATTTTTCGCCCCGGTTCATCAATGAATATCTCCCCTCCACCATTGAACTGGGCAGGTCGTTTGTCCGCGTAGAGTACCAGTCGTCACGGGCAGGCGCAAAAGCCATATACGCTCTTGACAATCTATGGGACGGGCTGGGCGCGCTTACCGTAATTCATAGCGAGATCAAATATCTTTTCGGCAAAGTTACCATGTATCCCGGCTTTTCGCGTGACTGCCGCAACATGATCCTTTACTTCATGCACAAACATTTCCCCGACCGCGACTCACTTGTCACCCCCATACGTCCGCTTGAGGTGAACTGGGATGCCGACTCCCTTGCCCGATTATTCAGCGGTCCCACTTTTGAGGATGATTACCGCACTCTCATCCGGGAAGTCCGTGCTCAGGGAGTAAATATTCCCCCGCTCGTTCACGCATATATGAATCTGTCGCGTACCATGAGGATATTCGGTACTGCCATCAATGATGAATTCGGCGATGTGGAGGAAACCGGCATTCTGCTTGCCATTTCCGAAATCTATGAAGACAAGAAAAGCCGTCATATCGGAACTTACACCCTACCCGATCCGGTGTCGGAATAATTCTCTGGCGCTCTGCCTTGTTTAACCAACGGTTTCTTAATTTAAGTAAAAAAGATAACGATATTCCTAATTGTTTGTTGTATCTTTGTAAACTTAAAGAGAATTGATTATGACATTTGAAGAGTTGGGGGTACGTGATGACCTCCGGAAAGCTATAGAAGATCTTGGATTTGAAAATCCGATGCCGGTTCAGGAAAAAGTCATACCGCACCTGCTTAGTCCGGACTCGGGCGACGTTGTGGCATTGGCTCAGACCGGTACCGGCAAAACAGCTGCTTTCGGACTTCCGGTGCTCCAGCGTATTGATCCGTCGGTCAACAAACCGCAGGCTCTGATACTCGCTCCGACACGCGAATTGTGTCTGCAGATTGCCGCCGATCTTGCCGACTTTTCTAAATATATGCCCGATGTAAAAGTATTGCCGGTTTACGGCGGTTCAAGTATCGAGAGTCAGATACGGGCTCTTCGCGAAGGCATACAGATTGTAGTGGCGACTCCCGGTCGTCTGATCGACCTTATCAAACGTGGTGTGGTTCACCTCGACGATGTACGCACTGTAGTTCTTGACGAGGCTGACGAAATGCTCAACATGGGCTTCCTCGATTCTATCGACGAAATACTTTCGCATGTACCTGCCGAACGCAAGATGCTCATGTTCTCTGCCACTATGCCCGCCGAGATTTCCCGCATCGCAAAGAAATACATGGGCGACTACAAGGAATTTGTCATCGGCAACCGTAACGAAGGTTCCGCGAATGTACGGCACATCTACTACATGGTCAATGCACGCGATAAATACCTTGCACTCAAACGTATCGCCGACGACACCCCCAACATTTACGCCATTATATTCTGCCGTACCCGTCGCGACACCCAGGAGATAGCCGATAAACTTATTCAGGATGGCTACAACGCCGATGCCCTCCACGGCGACCTCTCCCAGCAGCAGCGCGACCTTGTGATGAAGAAATTCCGCGACAAAGTGACATCTCTTCTCGTTGCCACTGATGTGGCTGCCCGTGGTCTTGATGTCGACGACCTCACTCATGTCATAAACTACGGTCTGCCTGACGATACGGCAGTGTACACCCACCGTTCCGGTCGTACGGGGCGTGCCGGTAAAACCGGTGTTTCCGTAGCTATCATACACTCTCGCGAGAAGGGTAAATTGCGTGAGATAGAAAAGAAAATCGGAAAGAAATTCGAGCGTCACGAAGTCCCCACTCCCGGACATATCATTGAACGTCAGCTCTACAATCTCGCCGACCGTCTCGAACGCGTTAAGGTCGATGAGGAAGAAATATCGAAATATCTGCCCGGTGTCAGCCGTAAACTCGGATGGCTCGGCAGCGAGGATCTTCTCAAGCGTGTCCTTTCGCTTGAATTCAACCGTCTGCTCGACTACTACCGCGACGCGCCTGAAATCGATTTCATCGACGAAAAGCCGGCACGCGACCGCAAGGAACCGCGCGACCGCAAGGAACGTGACAAGGATCGCCGTACTGCCGAACGGGGTATGGAGCGTATATACGTCAATGTCGGGAAGTCCGACGGCTTCTATGCGGGCAACCTCATTGAGATGCTCAACAAGAACGTCCCGGGTAAACGTGTGGATGTGGGTCGTATCGATCTTATGCCCGGATATTCGCTTTTCGATGTCTCTAAAGCCGATGCCCGCCGTGTTGTCGAAGCGCTCACCGGTTGTGAATTCCTCGGCAAACGGATCTACAGCGAAATTGCCGAAGCCGACAAGGATTATAGCCGCGCTTCACGCCGCAAATCGGGCAAGACCTCAAAAGAGAGCGATGACATAATCATCGACGGCGCTGAATCGGCAGCCGATTATTTCCGCGCCAAGCACCGTACAGAATCCCGGAAAACTTCTTCCACACGCCGTGCAGCGCCACGAAAGAAGAAGTGACGACTCTTGTAAACCAATAAATACAACTATTTATATGAGATTTATCCACAGAATCATACTTGCAGCCATAGCTTTGGGGGCATCGGTGCTTCACAGCCCCGGTGTCTCGGCATCGGCACCGACAGCATTTGTTGAAGCGCCTCAGGAGGTCTTTCCTTTGCTCGACCGTACCACACGTATGGATATGATCGATTATTTCAACAACGGTATGTCCACTGCTTCTGCCAACAACATCAACGGGCATTCGCGTATCACGGCGTTATCGCCGGAATCGGTATCAATCGAAATGTCGGACGCATCCGATTACCAGCTTGTGATGCTCCCTGCAGGCAACGACACCATTATAGGAGTCATAACCACCGTGAAGTCCCCGGCTCCCGACAGCCGCATCGATTTCTTTTCGAAAGACTGGGTACGGCAGGCTGACGGCGGTTTTTTCGTAAAACCACAGCTCAGCGACTGGCTTACTGACGAAGGCAAGAAGAATAGTGATCAGGTGAACACTTTTGTTCCGTTTCTGCTGATCGGCTACAGTTATGATCCGTCCACGCAGACACTTACACTCACCAACAACACCTCCAGCTTCCTTTCGTCAGATATTTACGATATCGTAGCCGGCGATCTGCGGTCGCAGCTGACTTACAAATGGAACGGTAAGAAATTCACTGCGCGCTGACATCATGACCGACTCCGCTGCAAACGCCGCGCTGAGTCTGCGGCAGCTTCAGAAACGTATCCAGCGACTGCTTGCCGTGCCCGACACGCGCGATGTATGGATTGTCGCCGAATTGTCCGATGTGCGTGTATCCGGCGGTCACTGCTACATGGAGTTGCTCGAAAAAGACGACAAGGGCACTATCGTTGCCAAAGCACGTGCTGCCATATGGGCTAATGTCTACCGCTCTATCGCCTATAATTTCCGTTCGGTTACCGGACAGGAATTTACAACAGGCATAAAGGTTATGGTACGGGCATCGGTCAGTTACCACGAAGTGTACGGTCTCTCTCTTGTAGTCAGTGATGTCAACCCCGACTACACTATGGGTGATCTCATGCGCCGCCGGCGCGAGAACCTGCAGCGTCTTACCAAAGAAGGCATCATCAATGCCAACCGTCAGTTGAAGATGCCTGCCGTGCCTCTGCGCATCGCCGTAATTTCAGCCCGTGGAGCTGCCGGGTTCGGTGATTTCATGAATCAGCTTGCCGGTAATCCGCAACGGCTCGCATTCAAGGCGCGTCTCTTTCCGGCACGTCTTCAGGGCGAAGGGACACCTGCAAGCATAATAGCAGCACTTGAACTGATATGTGACGACTGGGAAAACTGGGACTGCGTGGTTATAATCCGCGGAGGCGGCGCATCCAGTGATCTCATCGCTTATGAGGACTATGATCTTGCGGCCTCTGTAGCCCAGTTTCCACTGCCGGTAATTATCGGCATCGGACACGAGCGTGATATCACCCTTCTGGATTATGTGGCGCATACTCGTGTCAAGACTCCTACTGCCGCCGCCGAATGGCTGATTTCGCTCGGTGATGCCGCCCTCGACCGTCTTCGTAACATTGCGGTCACCCTCAGCCGGACTGCCGGCGACCGCATCAGCGGTTACGATCGACAACTTTCCTCTATATCAGCGCAGTTATCCATACTTCCGCAACGGGCGGTAGAGCGTGCCGGATCTGTACTGCGCAGGGCTGCCGTCAGTCTATCGGGCATCGGTAACACGTGTATCGGTCCCATGCGTCAGCGTCTCGAAGGATTCTCGACTAATATCGCGGGATATTCAGCCAACATCGTCACTCGCCAACGTGACCGGCTCGGATCATATGCCCGGCTTATCGACGCTCTTTCGCCGCAGACAACAATGCGCCGTGGATTCACGGTTACACGTGTCGACGGTCATGCGGTCTATTCAGCAGCCGAACTCACCGACGGACAGAACATCACAACTTATTTTGCCGATGGTTCTGTCGAATCTTCAGTCACTCAAATCGGTAAAAACAGTCAATAAAGATATAATTATCATGGAAGATAACACCACACAACAGCGTCCTGTAGCCGACATGTCGTATAACGAAGCGATTGCCGAACTCGAGGGCATTCTGCAGCGTATGCAAGGCGATTCTTGCGACATCGACCGCCTGACGGCGATGACACGCCGCGCCACAGAACTGCTGCGTGAATGTAAATCGCGTCTCACCGCCACTGACAGTGAGTTACGCGAGATTCTCGATCAGCTTGAACAGTAACATACCTTACCGGTCAGCTTCCTGACCGGTAGGTTTCCACACATAAAGTCTGTCACTCGGACGTATTTTTGAGCCGGTGCGTATCGACACGCTCTGACCTTTTACGGCACTCTCAACCGGCTTAAGGTCAACGCGCAGTTCATCCACTGTCATTATCAATGCTCCTGTGGTGGGACCCGTTATTACTATTTCATCCCCCACACGTATCTCACCGTTCTCAACCAGAAATTCCGCCACACCGAGTTTCGAAAAATAACGCACCCCTTTGGCGGCATATTGCTTCACGCGCGTAGCTGACGAACCGTACTTCGATGACCATTCACCCAGACGCTGACCGAGATAATAGCCATTCCAGAATCCACGGTTGAATATCTTCTCCAGCCGTTCATTCCAACCTGCGATTTTATCGTCGGTGAAGGTTCCGTCACATATGGCACGAAGCGCTTCATCATAGCACTGCACCGCTATGCCCACATATTCCGGACCACGTGCCCGTCCCTCGATCTTGAATACTGTCACGCCGGCGTCGACCATTTTATTCAGGAAATGGATAGTTTTCAGATCTTTCGGCGACATGATATATTTGTTCTCCACCTCAAGTTCCTCGCCGGTCTCCCGGTCGCGCACCGTATATCCCCGGCGGCATATCTGTGTGCATGCACCCCTGTTCGCGCTCGAATTCAATTCATGCAGACTCAGGTAACATTTACCGGACACAGCCATGCAGAGAGCGCCATGGCAGAACATCTCAAGTCCCACCGTATTTCCATGCGGACCGCGCAGGTCATCCTCCTTTATCCGTCGGCTTATCTCTTTCACCTGATCGAGGTTAAGTTCCCGGGCAAGCACCATTACATCGGCAAACTGTGAGTAGAAGCGTACAGCCTCGTAATTGGTTACATTCACCTGAGTGGATATGTGTACCTCCACGTCAACCGACCGCGCGTAGAGTATGGCAGCTATATCACTTGCAATGATGGCGCTTATACCTGCGGTACGTGCCGCGTCAATCACCTGCCGGCAGCGGTCCATGTCGCTGTCATACAATATAGTGTTGACGGTAAGATATGTCTTTACACCTGCCTCACGGCATGTGGCGCATATGGAGGCAAGATCATCAAGTGTGAAATTAACCGACGAACGCGAACGCATGTTCAGACCTTCGATTCCGAAATACACGGCATCGGCGCCTGCATTGATAGCGGCGGCAAGCGACTCATAGCTCCCCACGGGAGCCATTATCTCAAAATCCTTACGGTTCATCTCCTGTGACACTTCACGCCAGCAGTTGTGCGGCGTGATCCTTAGTCTTTACTTCCTTAGGGGTTATGATCCGTTCTATTCTATGATCAGGACCTATTATGAACGTCGTGCGGAAAGTACCCATATATGTACGGCCGCACATCTTCTTTTCACCCCACACTCCGTACTTCTCTACAAGCCTGTGATCTTCGTCGGTTATGAGCGGAAAAGGCAACTGATATTTTTCAGCGAACCGCACATGCCGGTCAGCCGGATCGACACTCACACCGATCACCTGTATTCCCGATGCGAGAAGCGCCTCGTAATTGTCGCGCAGATTACATGCCTGCGCGGTGCATCCCGAGGTCATATCCTTCGGGTAAAAATATAGCGCGATACGCTTTCCCGGATAGTCGCTCAGGCGCACTTCCTTGCCATTTGCGTCTTTGCCGAGTACATCGGACACCTCGTCACCAATCTTCATCATCTTTTTTTCTTTAATGTTTCAGTCTGCAAAACTACATATTTTACGCGAGAGGAATAATTTTTTTTATTACTTTTGCATAAATAAACAATGATTACCGGCATTTATGGCACGAATCAAACTACATGGTATGGGTGTGGCTCTGGTCACACCGTTCCGACCCGATAAATCAATCGATTTTGCGGCGTTGGGTCGCCTGCTTGACTATCAACTCGAAAGCGATGTGGATTATCTGGTGGTGCTCGGCACTACCGCCGAGACACCTACTCTCTCGCTCGATGAGCAGGAAGCAGTGAAAAGTTTTGTTGTGGAACATGTAGCGGGGCGCGTGCCGCTCGTCCTCGGTTGCGGAGGCAATGACACCGCAGCTGTCGTACACCGTCTTCGTACGGCGTCGTTCGAAGGATTCAGTGCCATTCTGTCGGTCACACCGTTCTATAACAAACCGTCACAGGACGGTTTATACGCTCATTACATGGCGGTCGCCGATGCCTCTCCACTTCCGGTCATACTTTATAATGTTCCCGGGCGTACCGGAGTCAACCTGGCTCCGGAAACTACACTCCGGCTTGCTTCCGATTCCGAAAACATATTCGCCATCAAGGAAGCTTCCGGAAACATATCCCAGATGAATCAGATAATCATGCGCAAGCCCGACGATTTCGACGTCATTTCGGGCGACGACGGTGTGACGTTCCCTCTGATCACTCTCGGGGCAGTCGGGGTCATATCGGTTATCGGCAACGCTTTCCCATGTGAATTCGGTCATATGGTGCGTCTGGCGCTTTCCGGCGACTACGACAAGGCGCGACTCATCCATCACCGTTTCACCGATCTTTTCAGTCTGCTTTTTGTCGACGGTAACCCAGCAGGGGTAAAATGTGCATTGGCACAGATGGGTCTAATCTATAACGAACTGCGTCTGCCACTCGTGCCTACGCGCCTTACGACCCACGACAGTATCCGCAAGGTTCTTGATTCACTTGGCGCACTTAACATATGCTGACCTCCGGCGATAACACCCGTTCCGGCAATATACTCTGCCGGATATTCCGCTTCTACCGCGACGGCTTCCGGTCTATGACGGTGGGGAAGGATCTTTGGATACTGATATTGATAAAACTCTTTATCCTCTTCTTCGTTTTCAAACTCCTTTTTTTCCCCGATCTCCTCAAACGCGATTACGACAATGATGCCGACCGTGCCGAAGCTGTACGCCACTCTCTTCTGTTGAGGTCAGAATAACGTTTCAACTACAAAACTAAAAAAACAAAATACCATTAAACTACTCTTAGCTTATGAATGACTTAATGAGCGTTGTCGACTGGTCAAGAGGCCAGTTCGCACTCACAGCCATGTATCACTGGCTGTTTGTTCCGCTGACGCTGGGTCTGTCGGTTATAGTGGGGGTAATGGAGTCGATCTATTACCGCACCCGCAATCCCCGCTGGCTCGCCATCACCAAATTCTGGATGATGCTGTTCGGCATCAATTTCGCTATCGGTGTCGCCACCGGTATTATCCTTGAGTTCGAATTCGGCACCAACTGGTCGAACTACAGCTGGTTTGTCGGAGATATTTTCGGCGCGCCGCTTGCAATCGAAGGTCTGCTCGCTTTCTTCATGGAATCGACTTTCATCGCCGTGATGTTCTTCGGATGGAAAAAGGTGTCGCCTACGTTCCATCTCGTATCCACATGGCTGACTGCCCTCGGCGCCTCCATTTCGGCTCTATGGATTCTGATTGCCAATGCCTGGATGCAGTATCCGGTCGGTATGGAATTTGATCCGGCTCAGATGCGTAATGTAATGGATTCTTTCACGGATGTAGTATTCTCTCCCGTTGCGATACATAAGTTTTTCCATACTGTTCTCAGCGGCTGGACTCTCGCCGGTGTGTTTGTTATCGGTGTAAGCTGCTGGTTCCTTCTGAAAAAGCGTAATGTCGAATTTGCTGTCAGCTCCATCAAGGTTGGCGGTTGGGTAGGTCTTGCCGGTATTCTCATCACTCTCTGGACAGGAGATGGCACGGCTGTCGATGTGGCACGCGTGCAACCTATGAAACTCGCCGCCATGGAAGGTCTATACCATGGCAAATGCGGTCAGGCGATAACCGCATTCGGCATCCTCAATCCTTCAAAAACAGCTCAGAACGATGAAAAGGAATTTTTATTCCACATATCCATCCCCAAAGGTCTGTCATTCCTTGCGACTCACCATATTGATGCGTTTGTTCCCGGTATCAACGACCTTGTCGACGGTATTGAACTCACCCAGTCAGGCGATACCGTACGGACCGACAGCTATGCCCGCCGCATCGAGATAGGACGTGTCGCTCATGAAGCGCTCCGTGCTTACGATCAGGCGGCTGCACGTGGCGATCGTGCGGCGATGGACAGTGCCGCCACCGTTCTCGCCGACAATTACCGCTATTTCGGTTACGGATATCTTGATTCTCCCTACGATGCCGTTCCACCGGTAGCGATCACATTCTACGCATTCCACATAATGGTTCTCTGCGGTGGATATCTGCTTCTGTTCTTCATCGCATTCCTGCTGCTTGCCTACCGTTACCGCTCTATCGTCACTGACAAAGCCTGGTTACAGTGGATCGGCATGCTCTCCATACTGATAGTTTACATCTGCTCCGAATCGGGATGGGTCACCGCCGAAGTAGGTCGCCAGCCTTGGATTATCGAAGGCATAATGCCTACTCGTGCCGCTATCTCCGACATCACTACATCCACCGTAATCACCACATTCTGGATGTTCGCGGCTGTTTTCACAGCACTGCTTGCGGCAGAAATATGCATCATGCTTCGTGAAATCCGTAAGGGACCGCAGGAAGCTGAACATTAAGTTTTACCAATAAGACGATACTGATTATGACAGCTATGATCTCTATGCAGCTTCTCCAGCAGTACTGGTGGCTGCTTATATCTGTTCTCGGAGCCGTTCTCGTATTCCTGCTTTTCGTGCAGGGAGGACAATCAATGCTCCTCGGCGTCCGCGAACCTATGGCACGTACCATGATGATCAATTCTCTCGGACGTAAGTGGGAACTCACTTTCACCACATTAGTGGTTTTCGGCGGTGCATTCTTCGCATCTTTCCCCTTGTTTTATTCCACAAGCTTCGGCGGTGCCTACTGGTTGTGGATGCTCATTCTTTTCAGTTTCATCATCCAGGCGGTGAGCTATGAATTCCGCCGTAAACCGGGCAACCTCTACGGTACCGGCACTTATGATGTATTCCTGTTCATCAACGGATGTGTGGGATGCGTGCTGCTCGGTGTGGCTGTAGCGATGTTTTTCTTCGGTGCTGAATTCACTGTGTCAAAAGGCAATATCCTTGACACCGGTTCACCTGTTATTTCCCGCTGGGCTCCTACACGTGGAATCGAAGCAATTTTCTACTGGAAAAACCTCGTTTTAGGATTCGCGGTTCTTTTCCTTGCACGTACCACGGCTGCGATGTACTTCATGAACAACATTGCGAGTGACCCCAAACTGTTTGCCCGCAACAAGCGTCAGGTACTTGTCAACGGTGGGATATTCGTTGTGTTCTTCCTTTGGTTCCTTGCCATGCTCCTCCTGCAGCCGGGATATGAACTCGTGAGCAACCCGGGCATTCCGGAACTCCCCAACGAATTCCGCGTTGTCGATTACAAATATTTCCATAACTATTGCTCGATGTGGTGGTGTCTGGTAATGCTTCTGGTAGGTGTGGTCCTTGTACTTTATTCGGTAATACGGTCGGCATTCGCAGCCGAATGGCGCTCCGGTATCTGGACTATGGGAGCTGGCATAATTTTGGTTGTGCTCACGCTTTTCTTCGTTGCCGGATACAATGCTACTCCTTATTATCCGTCACTTCTCGATCCGTCAAGCTCGTTGACCATCTACAACAGCTCGTCATCGGAATTCACTCTTAAAGTAATGTCGTGCGTGTCACTAATCATTCCGTTCGTTGCCGGTTATATAGCTTACGTATGGTATTCGATGGACCGCACTTCCATCACTCCTGCCGAAATGGAGTCTCCTGAAAATAAATACTGATTGTATATCCTATTAACATCAACACGGGGCGTCTGCCGATAAAGCAGACGCCCCGTGTTGATTTATTCTCTTATTCTTCTATTCTTCAATTGATGCCGACTTGAATTGTCCAAGCAAATTGAATTTAAGAATCACACCGTCGGAAAGACCCGCTTCATAACCTCCGGTACTCTTTGAGATGCTTACTATTTTAAGTGAAGGGAAATTTTTATCTACATAGTTCCGGATACTTTTCGGGATGAGTCCCTCAGGAACAGCTTTTGTCTTACAGTTGACAGAGGTCCATTTTCCGGAGTTATTGAATTCAATAGTTGTTCCGTCTATCAGCCGTACATCATAATCAGTCTTTTTTAGTAAATGCCGGTCAACCTTGATCATTCCTACTTTTGTCTTAGGGAAATAGGTATCAAGCATCTCTTGGGCAGCCTCCGGGAGTTTCGAACGTTCGATGGTATATGAATCTACGAAGGCAGAAGCAGCTCCAGACATGACGATAATCATAATCAGTGTCAGAATAATCTTCTTCATAATATTCTTTTTTTAAGTATAACATCCAGTCACCTCAATTAGTTGTTGATGCATATTCAGTAGGGGCATCGATATATCGCGCCCGCACCCGCAGGCAACCATCCGAAACACACCGACTCTTTATTGTACAAATATGTCTGTTTGGTTGATGTGGGCGCGATTTATCGCGCTAAGCGAAAAGGGCTGCCGAGCATAATCTCGGCAGCCCTTTTAAGGTTATGCGGATTTAAGAATTACTCTTCTCCGTTGAGTACCTTGTAACCGGGGTTCTGTACAAGTTCGGGATCAGAACCGAGCAGAGTTGCATCGATCGGCCAAAGGAGCTTGTGAGCCTCAGTGGTAGCGAGTACCGGTTTAGCAGTTTCAATAGCCTGACCGTTCTGGTTAACCATCCAGGGATTCTGTACCGGATTAAGACCGAAACCGGGGCAGCTTTCGGGCTGGAATACTAAGTGATCGGTCTGAGTACCACCCTTCACTGCGGTAAGACGGCGGAGGTCCCACCAGCGCTGACCTTCCTGAATGAATTCCTTATCCTTTTCGCGAAGGATAGCGTTTTCATTCTCGCGGAAAGAACCGGCTTTGTAACCGTGAACTGCTTCGTCCCAGTTATCACCGTAAGCTCTCTGGCGTACGAGGTTGATATATTTCTCTACATCAGCAGGCTTGTTCTCGTAGTTAGCGATTTCAGCGAGATACATGTATGCAAGCGGCAGACGGTAGATAGCCATGTCACAGTTCCAGATATAGCTCTGTGACCAGTCAGGAACGAGCTGAGGACGATACTTGCACACGAAAGTTCCAAGCAGAGTATGGGCCTTGCGGTCGAAATTAGCTGTGTACTTAGCGTTCTGAGCTGCTTCCTCGTCAGTCAGTTTCCACTGCGGGAAGAAAATCTGCTTACGCTGATCCTGGTCATCAAACTGGAAGTACATCGAGTTGTAATACATGTAGCGGTTCGGGCTCGGAGACAACTGGTTCCAGCAGGTATATGTCTTTCCGTCGCATTCACCGAAACGGCTTGCTGAACCGTCAGTTACGAAGCCGAGACCGGTTTCGTCCTGAATTGACCATGAAGTAGTACCGGCACCTGCCGACTTACTCCAGAGGAACTGAGCTGCTACACCGCTTGACTGTACCTTGTCATCGATACTGCTGTAACATACGCTGTAGATAATCTCAGAGTTGCGGGGAGATTCCCAAACATCGAAATAGTTTTTCACGAGCGCATAGCCGTAATTATTAACTACGTTTTCGAAGTATGTCTTGGCGGTAGTCACGTCAGCGGCATTGGCAGTGTGGTCGCCTGTCTCTACCTTACCGCTCCAGAGATATACCTCACCGGCAAGCATTTCGGTGCAAGCCTTGCTCCAGTAATACTGCTTCTTGGAATTGATGGTATAGTTGGTATTCTCGAAACAAGTAAGTGATTTAGCAATATCCTCCTTGATGAAGTCAAGAGTTTCCTGAGCGGTGGCACGTGCCATATACAGCTGGCTGGGATCAGTAACACCGAGAATCACGTCCGGAGTCTTACGCAAGGGCACACCGCCGTACATGCGGTAGAGCTGGAAATAAGTGTAGGCGCGCCATCCGTAACCGATACCGAGAAGACAGTTTTTAAGGTTGTCGTTGAGGACACCCTCACCGGCATTCTCAGCCTCATAAATCAACTCGTTGAGACCGGCTATGAATCCGAAATAGTTACCGAAGTTGCTGAACTGGGTGTGGGATTCGTCATATAGGTTCTGGATGTAATCCTCATTGAGGGCACCTGAACCGTTGATAAGGTCCACTGTAAGGGTTCCGGCGCGAAGCTCGCCTGCCCAGAATTCGATGTTCATCACATAGTTGTTGCGGAACATGTTGGACATCGAATAGATATTGCTCACAAACTCGGTGGAGTTTGTCCAGAAGCTACCGGCACCGGGGTAATCGATGGGAGCTAAGTCCAGCTCATCATTACATGACGTACCAGCTGCGAAAAGAGCAAGTGCCGTGCCGATAAGAGCTGAGTGCTTGAATATCTTTTTCATATATTGTATTTGCAAATTGTTGATTAGAATGTTACGTTAAGACCGAAGATGACCGTACGGGGAAGGTTGTAAGTACCACCGTTACCGGCTGTACCGCCTGACCAGTAAGTTGTGTTGTCGGGAAGTGGAATTGTACAGCTCTTGATATAACCGAGGTTCTGTCCGGTTACACTCAGAGTCAGACCCTTGCTGCCGAACTTGTTGCAGATGCTTGCGGGGAACTGATAGCTGAGTGAAAGTTCGCGGCAGGCAAGATAGTTACCGTTCTGTGCCCAGAAGCTGTTGGTACGTACATAGCTGTCGCTACCATACTGGTCTGCCCATACCACGCGGGGATATTTCGCACCTGGATTATCAGGAGTCCATGTGTCGGTAACCTGTGTCGGGAATGCCATTGAACCCTGACCTTCCGCGAGCCAGAATGACATGTTCGAGTCATAAACCTGGAAGCCGAAGCCCATATCGAAGCGTGCGTAAAGCGAAAGACCCTTCCAGCTGAATGTGGTGTTGAAACCACCTGTCCAGTGAGGATCGCTGTGACCGATGATACCCTGGTCGTGTGAGTCGATCATGTTGTCACCGTTGATATCACGGTATACAAAGCTACCGGGCTGCAGACGGATCATGTTGCCGGATGAGATACCCATAGCGATAAGGCGCTGACGACCTTCTTCTGTAGCATATACTTTCTGACCGTTCACTACGTCGATATAGTTGCCGAGAGCATCGATTTCAGACTGGCTGCGTACCATGTGCGATACCATGTAGCCGACCTTCTGATAGGGGCTCTGTCCTTCCTGAAAACCGCCGATCCAGTGTGTATCGTTTCCTTCGCCGGTGTAAACTTCAGTACCGCCGATACGGTTGTTGGGGAGTTTGTTGTAGGGAAGATCAACAATCTTGTTGGTGTTGTAAGTAAGGTTGGCGCCGAGTGTCCATGTGAAGTCGCGGAGACGAAGGATATTGGCGTTGATGTCGATTTCAACACCGCTGTTCTGGTATGAACCGTTGTTGTCGACGATAGAGCTGAAGCCGGTAGTCTGAGGAAGCGACTTGGAGGCATACTTGTCCATGGTCAGACGGTTGTAGTAAGTAAGGTCGAGGTTGAAACGGTTCTGAAGGAAACCGAGGGTAAGACCTACTTCAGCTGTACGGGTACGTTCCCAACGGAGATTGGGGTTAGGAAGTGAGCCGATACGATAGCCTACATTGCCGTCATACTGCGATGCAGCGTACGAACCGCGGAGGGTGTAGTAACCGAGATATGAGCTGTTGATGGTTGCGTTCAAACCGAAAGAAGCACGTATCTTACCATAGTTGAGCCATCCGAGTTTGTCGTTATTGCTTGTCCAGAAATCTTCGTTGGTGAATACCCAGCCGGCTGACACACCGGGGAAGAAGCCCCAGCGGTTGTTCACAAGACGTGAATAACCGTCTTCACGGAATGTGGCTGCCAGAAGGTAACGCTCGCTGTAGTTGTATTCCACGCGACCGAAGTATGAGAGGAGTGCTTCATTCTCATGTTCGGGATAATAATTGCCGTTTCCGTCCTTTGAGAAATCGCGGCTTGCCTGAGTGGTGTTAGGCAGGAAGGGGAAGCCGGGCAGAGGTGCGCCGTTACCGCTGATGTCAAAGCGGGTATACTTACGCTTGTAGAACTCTGTACCGAGCATGGCGTTCAACTGATGTTTTTCAGCGAACTTGCGGCTGTAGTTGAGCACAGCGTTGTAGGTCTGGTCGAAATAACGGTAGAATGTCTGACCTACGGCATACTGGGTGTTGATACCGGTAGAAGTCTGCTGATTGTACATGGCATAAGCGCCTGCATTGTTAGTAGCATACCCCTTGTTGTCATACTCAGAGTGAGTTTCGTTATAGAACCAGCTCATGTTTGCCTTGAGGGTAAGACCTTCGATAATATTGGCGGTGAAGCTCTGGGTCATCTGGAACTTGTCGCTCTGGTTGTGACGGCTGAAATTGCCCTTGTTCACATTTACATTGACAGGACCGTTGTTACCGTACAAAGGTATTCCGTCCTCGGTCTCAAAGCGCAGGAACTTCCACATTATACCGCGGTTCATCATGTATGCGGTATTGATCTGCGGGTTGTCGGTGAGCCAGTTGGCACGGTTATAGTTGAAGATCGAGTTGCTTGTCAACCAGTTGTTGATCTTGTACGAACCGGTCATGGCAAAGTTGTAACGGGTGTAGTAAGTACCCTTTACAGCGCCGTCCTGATTGAAGTAACCGAGTGACGCATAGTATTTGCCACGGTCATTGCCGCCCGCGAAGCTCAGGTTGTAGTCCTGAGTGTAGGACGGACTGTTGAGGTTGTAGTCAAGAATATCGGTGTCCTTGTAAAGGATGGTATTGTCGCTCAGAGGGTCGAGCATCTCACGCCAGCCGTGCTGCAGAAGATATTCGGTATCCGAGTTCTTGCGGACAATGTTGTAATTCTGAGTCTGATCCAGTTTGGTACGGCCGATATCGCCGGGACCGTTTGTACCGGTCATGAGCGTACCTACCTGTGATTCGTAGTTACCGCCGGGAAGAGCCCACTGCGAATTGTACTTACCTGTACGGAAATAGTAGAGGAAGTCTTCGCCCGAGCAGACGTCGTAACCCTGGTTCTTGTAACTGTTCATACCGAATTTGGCGTTGAACGTTACTGTGCTGGTACCTGCCTGACCGCTCTTTGTAGTGATAAGCACAACACCGTTACCTGCACGGGCACCGTAGAGTGCGGTAGCGCCGGCATCCTTGAGGATTTCCATTGATGCGATATCGTTGGGGTTGATGTCGCTCAACGAGCTGCGGATCTGACCGTCGACTACGATAAGAGGTTCGTTAGAACCGCCGTTGAAGTTCGAACCACCACGTACGGTAATGCTCGGGGTAGCACCCGGATCACCTGATTTAACCGCTACCTTCACACCGGAAACGGCACCTACGAGTGCCTGGGCGGGGTTGGCGTTTGTACCGACGGTAAGAGCTTTTTCATTTACTTTAGCGACCGAGTTGGTGACATTTGAACGTTTCTGTTCAACGCCGTAACCCATCACCACCACTTCGTCGAGTACATTGGACTCGCTGCTCAACACTACGTTGAGAGCCTGACCGGTCCACTGTCCTCTGAACTGTTTGTAGCCGACATAATTCACAACTACCCATGCGCCATGTTTTACGTTGGATATCGAGAATTCACCATCAAAATTGGTAACGACACCCGACTGGGTACCTTCTATTCTGACGGAAGCGCCGATAAGGGGCTCCCCTTCCTCATCAAATACCGTACCGATACATGTACCGGTGGTCTGCGACTGAGCCTGCGGAGTCATTTCCGTTGCGGCAAAGATCGCTGTAGGTGTTCCAAAGGCAAGAATACATGCCAGACACCATGACTTGAAATTGGTATTAGTCATTGTACTGATTTTTTTCTGTTAGTTTGATCACTGTGCCGCAGGGCTGGTAACTTCATTTGAATAAGTAGCTTCTCCTTTCGCAAACCAGGTTGAATTGGAAGTGCGCGGACTCACGCTGACACGGTAGGTAGCCGACGGTGCAATACCACTGAACACAGTCGTTGTAGTGGCTGCATCCGCGATATTTTCGGTAGAGAGGTTTTTCCAGGCGTCACCGTCTTTGCTCTGCAATGTGACGGTGTAACCGCCGCAATTCTCTTTTGCTACTGCATTCCATTTTGCTGTAGCTGAACATGTGCCACCATTATAAGCGGTAAAGTCACCTAATGTGATACCTGAAACCAGAGGAGCCGTCATGAACTGGAGCTCGTAAATGTCGGCAGTCGAATAACCGCTTGATGACGAGGGGATAGCCTGAGTGGTCACTACATAAGTAGTGTTTTGCTTCAGACCTTCGAATGTGTGGTTGGCGGTGCGTGCATCGAATGTCTGGTTAATTACTTCCGCACCCTTGCTGTCGCGGGTACCCTCGTTGATGATAATCTTGTAACCATCGCAATTGCTGTTCGGAACAATTGTCCAGTAGATGGTCACGCTCGATGATGTCGTTTGCAGTGAGTTGATGCCTATCGCGCCGAAATTCGGATAATCATCGTCACTACAGCCAACGAATACGGATGCCGACGCAACGCACACTGCTGCAGTCAACATCAATTTCCTGAATCTACTCATAGTTGGTTTGTTGGTGAAAAAATTGTTGGTTAAATATTAAGGTTTTTATATATTTTTCAACATTTTAAATTAATTCACTCTCATCGAAATAGTTAAAAAACCATTCATCGAAAAAGCTAACGGCAAAAATAGTATTAAAAAATTAATCCTATCTCCACACAACTGTTAAATTTCTTTAAAGATGAATTTTTATTCGACTTACAATATTAAATCAGTTTCCAATTCGTTAACCAAATTTATAGAAGCAATTGCAAAAATACAGAAATTTGGTAACTTTGTAATGATGAACAGAAAAATTTTTGGACTGATAGGGCGGAAACTCGGACATTCATGGTCAGCACGCTATTTTAACGACCGGTTCGAACGGGAGAATATCAATGCGGAGTACCGTAATTTCGAAATGGATGACCCCTTAGCGGAGTTACCTGAGCTAATCGACAGATTGCCGCAGCTTTCGGGACTCAATGTCACAATTCCTTATAAACAGACCGTTATGGAACTGCTTGATGCTGTATCGCAGGAGGCGTCAGAGATAGGCGCGGTGAATGTGATCGGTATCGACCGTTCAGGTGACCGACCTTTTCTGACCGGATATAACACGGATGTCATCGGATTCAGGGAAACGATACGTCCTTTGCTTGCCGATGCCGGTATCTCGGAAGGAAACGCGCTGGTGCTCGGTTCGGGCGGAGCGTCACGTGCCGTATGCTATGCTCTGAAGCAACTGGGACTTGCTCCGGTTATTGTGTCGCGGCATCCTGCAGCCGGACAGATCGGCTATGACTCGGTGACACCCGAACAGATGGAAACGCACCGTGTGATTGTGAATACAACCCCCGCCGGAATGTATCCCGACACCGGAACGATGCCGCCTCTTGATCCGGACCTCACCGGTAGCGGCAATGTGGTCTATGACCTTATATATAATCCCGATCCTACCCGATGGCTTGAAAGATGCGCAGTCAACGGCGCCACGGTGTGCGGTGGACTCGGTATGCTCTACCGCCAGGCGGATGAAGCATGGAAAATATGGAATAACGAATGATAGATTTACAGAAATGGATGAAGATATTTTCTGCCGGTCAAGACTTCTGTTAGGTGACGCGGTAATGGAGCGTCTCGCCACGCTCCGGGTAATTGTATTCGGAGTTGGCGGTGTTGGATCGTGGTGCGTGGAAAGTCTCGTACGCTCGGGATTGAAACATATTACTATTGTGGATGACGACCGCGTTAATCCCACTAATATCAACCGTCAGCTGATGGCTACAACCGGAACTGTCGGCGAACTGAAAGTAGAGGCTTTCAAAAGACATCTGCTCGAAATCAATCCTGAAGCGGTGATCGATGCACGTTGCGAACGGTTCTGCGAGGCGACTGCCGACAGTTTCGCGCTTGAGGAATATGACTGTATTGTCGACGCTATTGACTCGCTGCGCGACAAGGCTCTGCTTATCGAACGCGCAACAATGACACATGCCAAGTTCGTATCATCGATGGGTGCGGCTCTGAAAATTGATCCTACGAAAGTGCGTGTCGCCGAGTTCCGCAAAGTGACCGGTTGCCCGCTGGCGCGGGCGCTGAGACAACGGTTCAAAAAATCAGGCCAGATGCCGAAACGGAAATTCGATTGCGTCTACAGCGACCAATTGGTGCGGAATGCCGGAGCTCCATCGCCGAATGGCTCGCTGATGCATATCACGGCTATTTTCGGTCTCACTCTCACCGGACTCATCATCGAATGGCTACGAGCTGCAGAATCAAATGATCAGTAGAGACATCGCTTTGCGATGTTGGGGCTGACTCCCATCAGGTGACGCAAATTTAACATGCCGAAGGCATGCCCCTACAAATTACTGGTCACCAAATGATTACTCGGTTTGATTAAATCAAAAAAAAGATGCCGAGACCGTTTGGTTTCAACATCCTTTTATACTTGTATCCCCGTGGGGAGTCGAACCCCAATCGTTGGAACCGGAATCCAATATTCTATCCATTGAACTACGGAGACATCACCATAATCGCCCTTATGTGCGGATTACGGCTGCAAAATTACATGTTTTTTCGTAGCTTTGCAAAATAATCGGAAAAATTAATGAATGTACGGATCGAACCATCATGGCGCGACGCTCTCGCCGATGAATGGACCAAGCCATATTTCAGCGGACTCGTGGCATTTGTCCGCAATGCCTACGCCACCTCACAAGTCTTTCCTCCGGCACGCAATATCTTCGCGGCGTTCGACGCATGTCCTTTCGAAGATGTAAAGGTTGTCATTCTCGGGCAGGATCCATATCACGGTCCCGGACAGGCAAACGGACTCTGCTTCTCGGTAGCTCCCGGCGTACCGATTCCACGGTCACTGGTTAACATTTTCCGTGAAGTACACGATGACACCGGCGCGCCGATACCTGCTGACGGAGATCTCAGCCGCTGGGCAAAACAGGGAGTGATGTTGCTCAACGCCACTCTGACGGTGGAGGCTCACCGAGCCGGTTCACATCAGGGACGCGGTTGGGAACAATTTACCGACGCAGTTGTAGAAAAGCTCAACAGCAGCCGTGACGGACTGGTATTCATACTCTGGGGGTCATATGCCGCCCGTAAAGGTCAGCTTATCGACCGTTCGCGGCATCTGGTGCTCACATCCGCCCATCCGTCACCACTGAGTGCATCGCGCGGATTTTTCGGCAACCATCACTTCTCGCTTGCCAACGATTATCTCCGCTCTCACGGAAAAACTCCCGTAATCTGGTGAAGCATGAATATTGTTCACGTCACATCACTTGAAACCGATGGCATCGGGATATTCGCCTCACTCACAGAGGCTCAACTGCGCAACCGCCTTGATCCGAAGGCAGGCGTTTTTATTGCCGAAAGTCCTAAAGTGATAGCAGTGGCTCTCGACGCCGGATACGAACCGGTGTCGATGCTGTGTGAGGAAAAGCACATAACGGGCGACGCCGCTCCTATCATCGCCCGGTGTCCCGACGATATGCCGGTGTATACAGGCTCACGCGAACTGCTGACATCACTCACCGGCTACCGGCTCACCCGCGGAGTACTGTGTGCCATGCGGCGGCGCGAACTCCCCTCCACCGCCGATGTATGCGCAGGCGCAAGGCGTATAGCAGTTATAGACAGCGTTACCGACACAACCAATATAGGTGCCATTTTCCGTTCGGCGGCAGCCCTCGGTATCGATGCGGTGCTGCTCACGCCAACATCCTGCGATCCGCTTAACCGACGTGCCGTGCGCGTATCCATGGGCTCGGTATTCCTCGTTCCGTGGACATGGCTCGACCGTCCGGTAGGAAAACTCACAGAACTGGGAATGAAGACGGCCGCCATGGCTCTGACCGACGACTCCGTCCCGGTAGACGATCCGCAATTATGCGCCGAACCGCGGCTTGCCATAGTACTCGGCACCGAAGGCGACGGACTTACCCGCGATGTAATTACCGCCTGCGACTACACCGTGAAAATTCCCATGGCTCACGGTGTGGACTCACTTAATGTGGCTGCAGCGGCGGCAGTAGCTTTTTGGCAACTGAGAGTCAACCAACGCTGACATGATTTTGTTGTAGGTATATATCTTATAAATCACTTGCTACCATGTCAGAAATCAGTGAAAATGACCGCCGGTTCATGCGTCGCGCATGTGAACTCGCCGAGGAGAGTGTACGCCGCGGCGGAGGTCCGTTCGGTGCGGTAATAGTACATAACGGTTATGTAATAGCCGAAGGAGTCAACAGTGTGACGAAATCATTCGATCCTACAGCACACGCTGAGATAAATGCCATACGTCAGGCTTGTGCCAACGGACTCACTCACTCGCTCAAAGGGTGTGTGATATATTCGTCATGCGAACCATGCCCCATGTGCCTGAGCGCCCTTTACTGGGCGGGAATCGAACGCATCTACTACGGAAACACGGAGGATGACGCCCGTTCGATAGAGTTCAGCGACAAATACATCATGGATCAGCTCCGGCTCCCTGTCGGCGAACGTTCTATCCCCGAAATACGCATAGTTGACGAGCGTTCGCCGGAAGCCTTCAGGATGTGGAGCGGCAAAGCCGACAAAGTCACTTATTGATATTGTCAGCGAGGTAAGCCTCACATGCGGCGGCAAGAGCTTCGTACCAGTCGGCGCCGAACCGCTCTATCAGCGGTTCGCGCATTGCCTGGTAAAGTCGTATACCGCGACGACGTCCATTCTCCACAGCCGGACGGCATATTTTCCAACGGTGATAGTTCACTGCCGTAAATGCAGGATACTCGGTAAGCCGCAGCGGATACAGATAGCACGATATAGGCTTTCGCCAGTCCGTGAGACCTTCACGATACGCGCTGTCGAGCGCACACAGGCATTTTCCTCCCGGCGCGTAGCAGGTGAAGACACAGTCGCGCCCACCCACGATAGATGTCACCAGATCACCTTCTTCATCAATGTACCCCACTCCCTTCGTGGCTATTATCTCCCGGGCTTGCGGCGACAGACGGTCGGCCACTACCGGAGCCAGCTCGCGGAGCCGTTCGTACTCCCCCTCGGTTATCGGGGCTCCCGCATCACCTTCAATACAACATTCGCCCAGACACGCATCCAGGTCGCAACAAAAGAATTGTTCGGCAAGGTCAAGCGACACAAGCACTCCATCGATCTCAAACATATTCGTTACCCGATTTTCATTTGTCAAGTATTAGCTGCCGTACACCGGTAAGGCGGTCGTAACGCTCGCCCGGCTGACGCACATATACCTTCACTACGTACTCGTTGGAAGTTTCATAATGATCACCCTCGACTCGCGACGTGACACCACGCAACGATCCGTGCGGCACAAAGAGATACTGGTAATTGTAGGCTCCCTGTTTAAGACGCATCACCAGATGATAGGCGTTGTCGGCATAACTGTACACCATACGCGATGACGGATCAAGCATTCTGTACACCATATCACCGTCAATAAATATGTCACCGTCGGTCTGCTCAGGCATTTCGAGCATGAAATGAACATTGACATATTCTGCCTCGGTGTCGCTTTCAAGCGGCGAATCATATTCGCGCACACGCATGCGACCGTGCTGGGTCTGATCGTAAAGATAATTCGATCCGGCACGCGGTGCGTCGGCATAGAGATAGAATTCGTAGTCGGTGCCGTTGCGTTTTATCCCCTCGACCCCCATCGGAAGATGACGTGTCGAAACAGTTTCGAAGCGGCGATACTCGTTTCCTGCCGGAAATATGAGTTCCGGCAAGTGGGCGTAAGTGAGAAGCGTACCGCTGACGCTTACCGGGGTTACAAGAGTGACCTCGCTGTCGGGGCGTCCGTTCTGGCTGACCACCACACGCAGATCGGTGTTGGGATCGCGTACGGGTACCCGGTCAGTGTCAATCGTCACCGTGAGCTGCTGATGACGGTCGTTATAATCGATGTCGGTCCGCGAAGTGGCGTTTATCGATGCACCCATAGTGTCCTCCGTGACACAGAACCGTACCTGCAGCAGGATAGTGTCCGGATCATCCTCATCATAGACACGCAGGAGATAATTACCCGAAATCAACGGACGCAGACCGCCGTTGGGTATCGATATCCGATAGTGCACATAGTGGTTTAGTGTGGCGCGTGAGAATGAATAATCCTCCACCTCAGCCTGATTGAACCCGTCGAGATATTCCGATTCGAGCAGATCGTCAGGTTGCCAGGCGGCGTTGCAGTGTACCAGTTCATAACGGAGATAACTGCGGCTTTCGGCGAGTTCGTCAAACTCTATGGTCAGACGGTCGCTGCCATCGAGATGTATCACTGGAAGAGCCTGATCATTGCCGTTCACCTTGACCTGTATAGTCCGGAACGCCTGATCGAACGCCTGCGTCCGCGTATCGGTGACGGGAGCGGTGGCTGAAAGAGTGACCGCCGACAGCCAAAGCAACACAGCTGCTAAATGGCGTAATGACATCATCCGGCTCCTTCCTCCCGAGGTTTCGCCGGTTTGTTTTTTCCGTACCACCGCCGGCGTTTTTTATTATCCGGTTTATTATTCTCTTGATTATTATTTGGTTTGTTATTCTCTTGCTTTTTATTACCGGGGGACCTTTTGCGGAATTTTTTTTTACCGGCAGTACGTGACGCTTTGCCCGGGCGATATGCGGGGGCTTCAGAAGCAAGCGGCTCCGGCAGCTCCTCCTTGCGGACCTCTTTACCGAGGAACTGTTCAATCATACCGAATTTGCGCTGTTCCTTTTCGCTGACCAGTGTAACAGCCTTACCGTCACCGCCGGCGCGCGCCGTTCTGCCGATACGGTGTACATAATCCTCCGATTCATGCGGAACATCGTAATTGACAACCATGGTAATGTCGTCGATGTCGATGCCGCGGGCAAGTATATCGGTGGCCACAAGTATATCGGTATGTCCCGATTTAAAACTGAGCAAAACATCCTCGCGGCTCTCCTGCTCAAGATCGCTGTGTATCTCCGCCACCTTATGACCGCTCTTGCGCAACATGCGGCAAACATCCTTTACCTTGAGTTTGGATGAAGCGAAAACTATAACACGTCGTGAATGATAAGTGCTGAACAGGTGCTGCAACACTGCCGGTTTGTGCGCTTCAAGGCATATCACCGCCGACTGGTCGATGCCGTCGGCAGGACGCGAAACGGCAATCTTTACTTCGGCAGGATTGTGGAGTATTTTTGAAGCGAGTTGCCTGATTTTCGGAGGCATAGTGGCAGAGAACATAAGTGTCTGCCGCTCCTTCGGAAGATAAGAGGCTATACGCACTATGTCGTCGTAGAAGCCCATATCGAGCATACGGTCCGCCTCATCAAGTATAAAGAAGGATACTTTCGACAGATCGACATATCCCATGCTCAGATGGGCGATCAGGCGCCCGGGAGTCGCAATCACCACATCAGCCCCCGATTTCAGTCCCCGCTGTTGTCTTGCATAAGTGGCACCGTCGGTGCCTCCGTATATGGCGAGACTGCTCACCGGCATGTAGTAGGCAAAGCCTTCCATCTGGCGGTCAATCTGCTGGGCAAGCTCGCGGGTTGGAGCCATGACTATGCAATTTATGGAATCCTGAGGAAAACCTCCGTCGCTGATTATATCGATTACAGGAAGCAGATAGGCGGCGGTTTTGCCTGTGCCGGTCTGAGCAGTGGCTATCAGGTCGCGTCCTTCGAGCACAAGCGGAATGGCCTGTTCCTGAATGGGCGAACACTCATCGAAGTGCATCGCGTCGAGCGCGTCGAGAATGTCGTCGCTTAAGTCTAACTCTTCGAATTTCAAAACTCTTCGGTATTTTTTGCAAAATTAGTGATTTTTGAGCGAACTTTTGTCCGGCACATACGTTTTAATGATATGAAAAGGCATTTCAGACATCTATTAAATGTCACTCCAATATTGGAATTCCGACGCCTTTTCCCCCCGACGGGCTCCACCACCTCGCCGGGTTCTTTTTTTCCGGGTACTCCCTACGGTCATGCCGGTTACCGACAACGACGCACCTCCGGCATAAAGCGTAAACCACTGATATCCAACCTAACATCGCAAAGCGATGTCCCTACATTTTTATATTATGTTATAACTGTTATATTTTTAACCTTATTATTATCGTGTAATTTTATTATAATTTGTAGGGACATCGCTTCGCGATGTTAGGTTGACAATCAAACGTTTAACACATACAAAAACGTATTACTTATAACAACCACCCATCTCAATTTCTCAATTTCATGCATTTCCGTTTAATTTGAATCAATATTATTGATCTCTTTTACGTGCGTAAACTACTGATATCCAACCTAACATCGCAAAGCGATGTCCCTACATTTTTATATTATGTTATAACTGTTATATTTTTAACCTTATTATTATCGTGTAATTTTATTATAATTTGTAGGGACATCGCTTCGCGATGTTAGGTTGACAATCAAACGTTTAACACATACAAAAACGTATTACTTATAACAACCACCCATCTCAATTTCTCAATTTCATGCATTTCCGTTTAATTTGGTCACTTTATTAATATTGTGTAATTTTGCAGCCAATTAGTAGACACTAATCGACGAAATGGAAATAATCAGAACTGTCAGCCAGCTCCGGAGCCGGCTTGATAATTTGAGAAGCGGTAACCGGTCGGTTGGACTGGTACCCACAATGGGAGCCCTGCACGACGGTCATCTTTCGCTTGTACGACGTGCCCGGGCTGAAAACGATTTAGTGGTTGTCAGTATTTTTGTCAACCCTACACAATTCAATAATCCCGATGACCTGCGCACTTATCCACGGACCGAGGAGGCTGACTGCGCCTTGCTCGAAGAAGCCGGTGTCGACATTGCGTTTGTTCCGACTGTCGAGGAAATGTATCCCGAACCGGACACCCGCCAATTTGATCTCGGTCCGGTAGCCGAAGTAATGGAAGGCGCCATGCGCCCCGGTCATTTCAACGGTGTGGCTCAGATAGTAAGTCGCCTTTTCGAAATAACAGATCCTACACGCGCCTATTTCGGCGAAAAGGATTTTCAGCAGATAGCGGTGATACGCCGCATGGTCGAACTGGAAGGATTCGACCTCGAAATAGTGGCATGTCCCATCCAGAGGCATCCCGACGGTCTGGCAATGTCAAGCCGTAACGTACGGCTCAGCGCCTCGCAACGCGCGGCAGCCCCTGCCATTCATCTCACGCTTGCCGAAAGCGTGCGCCGCGCACCCGGACTGACAGTCGAACAGGTGCGTCAAATGGTGACTGATACCCTCGACTCTCTTCCTGAAATGCGCACGGAATACTACGAGATTGTTGATCCCCTGACCATGCAGCCTATATCCGACTGGTCCGAAGCAAAAGATCCGGTTGGCTGTGTAACGGTGTGGTGCGGCGATGTTCGCCTGATCGACAATATCACTTATCCATCTAACTCCTGAAAAAAAATGACTATTGAAGTGCTCAAATCCAAGATCCATCGGGTCACTGTAACCGAGGCGAATCTCGACTATATCGGCAGTATCACCATTGACGAGGATCTGATGGATGCCGCTAATATAATTCGTGGCGAGCGTGTCTATATCGTTGACAATAATAACGGCGAACGGTTCGACACTTATGCGATTCCCGGTCCGCGCCACAGCGGCGTGATATGCCTTAACGGAGCTGCCGCACGCCGTGTACACCGGGGTGATATCGTGATAATCATGAGCTATGCCGCCATGACTCCCGAAGAAGCCCGCGGCTTCTCACCCTCGGTCATCTTCCCTGACACGCAGACCAATTTACTCGACTGACAATAATTTCACCCATCCACTCTACAACGACTGACAATGTTTGAAAGCCTCATAGACAAACTCGAGCGCAGTTTCAAAGTGCTCAAAGGCGAAGGCAGAATCACTGAGATCAACATCGCCGAAACGCTCAAGGAAGTACGTCGCGCCCTGCTTGATGCCGACGTGAATTTCCGCGTCGCCAAACAGTTCACCGACACGGTAAAGAAAAAAGCTATCGGTCAGAATGTGATCAATGCCATCAAACCTAAAGAACTGATGCTCAAGATTGTCCACGATGAGCTCACCGAACTGATGGGCGGTCAGACAGCCGAAGTCAATCTTTCGGGCAATCCTACAGTAATTCTCATGTCGGGTCTGCAGGGTTCGGGTAAGACCACTTTCAGTGCCAAGCTCGCCAACAAACTCCGCACCGAACAGGGACGCAAGCCGCTGCTTGTGGCTTGCGACGTTTATCGTCCCGCCGCTATCGAACAGCTGAAGGTTCTCGCCGGACAGATCGGAGCGGATATCTACACTGAGGAAGGTAACCGAAATCCTGTCCAGATAGCCCAGAACGCCATAAAGTACGCTAAGGACAATCACCTCAACACAGTGATTATCGATACTGCCGGACGTCTGGCGGTGGACGAGGAGATGATGCGCGAGATTGAAGCTATTAAGAAAGCTGTCAATCCGCAGGAGACTCTCTTCGTGGTTGACTCGATGACCGGTCAGGATGCCGTGAACACCGCGAAGGAATTCAATGACCGCCTGGACTTTGACGGCGTTGTACTTACGAAACTCGACGGTGACACCCGTGGCGGTGCTGCACTGTCGATTCGTTCGGTTGTTGCAAAGCCTATCAAATTCGTCGGTACGGGCGAAAAGATGGAGGCGCTCGACCTCTTCCATCCCAACCGTATGGCTGACCGTATTCTTGGTCAGGGCGACTACATGACTCTTATCGAGA
The DNA here is from genome assembly GCA_964555405.1 of uncultured Bacteroides sp. GTDB lineage: Bacteria > Bacteroidota > Bacteroidia > Bacteroidales > Muribaculaceae > Paramuribaculum. The sequence goes on along the minus strand of CAZKSF010000011.1, from coordinate 20,178 downwards.
AAGTGCAGAATGCGATCGATGAAGAGGAGGCTAAACAGATGCAGCGCAAGATAGCGCAGAATCAGTTCGACTTCGAAGACTTCCTTTCACAGATTCAGCAGATCAAGAAGATGGGCAACCTCAAGGATATCGCATCGCTGATACCCGGTGTGGGCAAGGCTCTCAAGGATATTGACATCGATGACAACGCGTTCAAGGGGATCGAGGCTATCATACGCTCCATGACTCCCCGCGAACGTCACAATCCGCAGATTATCGACGCATCACGCAAACAGCGCATCGCGCGCGGTTCGGGAACTTCGCTACAGGAGGTGAACCGCCTCATCAAACAGTTCGACCAGATGCGTAAAATGATGCACCAGGTGAGCAAAATCAAGAATCCGGCAAGTCTGATGCGCAACATGCGTAATATGCCGCGCCGATAAGCTTCTTCTCCAACTCTAATTTTTCACACTCTGATATAATATGACCCTGATTGACGGAAAACAGACAGCCGACACCATTAAAGCGGAAATCGCCGCTGAAGTCGATGCCATGGTGGCTGCCGGGAAGCGTGCCCCGCATCTTGCCGCTATTCTCGTAGGACACGACGGAGGAAGCGAAACTTATGTGGCGCACAAGGTGCGTGCATGTGAACAGTGCGGATTCCGCTCCACTCTTATCCGTTTCGAGGATGATGTGACCGAAAAAGATTTGCTCGAAACCATCGAACGTCTCAACGCCGACCCTGAGGTGGACGGTTTCATCGTACAGCTGCCTCTCCCCCGACACATCAGCGAACAGCGTGTGATCGAGGCTATCGATTACCGCAAGGATGTCGACGGATTTCATCCCGTCAATGTAGGACGCATGTCGATAGGTCTCCCCTGCTTCGTGTCGGCTACTCCCGCCGGTATCCTCGAACTTCTCGCCCGCTACAATGTGCCTACCAAAGGGAAGCGCTGTGTGGTGCTCGGCAGAAGCAATATCGTGGGCAAGCCTGTTGCCAACCTCATGATGCAGAAAGGGAATCCGGGCAACTCGACCGTGACGGTAGTACATAGCGCCACTCCCGACATCCCGGCAATCACGCGTGAGGCAGACATTATAATAGCGGCGCTCGGACAACCGGGATTCGTTACCGCCGACATGGTCAAGGACGGTGTGGCGATTATCGATGTCGGAACAACCCGCGTGCCCGATGCCACACGCAAGACCGGCTGGCGTCTGCGCGGCGATGTCGATTTCGACAATGTGGCTCCGAAATGCTCGTTCATCACCCCTGTTCCGGGAGGCGTGGGTCCCATGACTATCTGCTCGCTGATGCGCAACACTCTGCTTGCGGCAAAGCATGAGATTTATCCCGCTGAATGACGGATGATTGCATTTGTCCTTTCAATAGCTATATCAGTGTCGGCACTGCTTCGCGGAGCCGACACTGCTGATATTATATTTGTCGGTGACGCCATGCAACACAAGGCTCAGCTCGACGCAGCACGTCAAAGCGACGGTTCGTACGATTATTCGGAATATTTCCGTGACATCAAACCGTGGATAGCCGGCGCCGATTATGCGGTGGTGAATCTGGAGACTCCTCTCGGCGGCGAACCATATTCGGGCTATCCGATGTTCTGTGCTCCCGACAGCTATCTCGACGCTCTGCTGGAATCGGGATTCGACTTTATTCTTGCCTCGAACAATCACGCTCTCGACCGGCGTGACCGCGGTGTCCGACGCACGATATCGCAGTTCGAAAGCCGCGGTGTGCCTCACGCGGGCATATGGCGGTCGCAGGCACATCGCGACAGTATCAGTCCGGTAATGGTATGTGTCAACGGTTTCCGCATCGCCATCCTCAATTACACTTACTGCACCAACGGGATTCCGATACAAGGTGAGATACTTGTCGATCCTATCGACACTGAACTTATCGACTCCGATATTGTACGTGCCCGCGAAGCCGGCGCCGATATTATCGCGGCTTGTATGCACTGGGGTATCGAGTACGATCTGCTGCCTGCCCGCAGCCAGCGTGCGCTTGCCGATCATATGGTGGAGCGCGGTGTCGACCTCGTGATAGGCGGTCATCCCCATGTGATACAGCCGATGGAGTTACGCGAGAATGTCGGCGGCGAACCGGGAAGAAACGCCCTGGTGGTGTATTCGTTAGGTAATTTTATTTCGGGAATGCGAACCGACGACACACGCGGCGGTGCGGGTGTGCGTGTAAGGCTGCAACGCGACAGCACAGGCAGGGCGCGCGTGACTGCCGCCGATTATCGTCTGTTCTTCACTGTGTCACCATCGGGTAAACAGGACAACTACCGTCTGATACCTGCCGAACAGCCGATAACCGGCAATCAGGAGGCTGAGAAGCAACGGGTTGCTTTCGAGTCACGCGCTGAAGCGATTTTCAATAAGCATAATATCTCCGTACCGCGCGACACTACGGTCATTCGGTAGTGAACCGGTAGATGCAACGGCTGGTGTATTTAGCGCCCGGTCGAAGTACCACCGATTGCCAGTCAGGCTTATTGGGTGAATCAGGATAGTGCTGACTCTCAAGACACAGAGCGCCGCGATGAGGATATGTCACTCCTCCTTTTCCTGTAACTGTGCCGTCCAGAAAGTTTCCGGTATAGAATTGTACTCCCGGCTCGGTGGTAAACATATCCAGACGTATGCCGGTGGTGGGACACACAACTGTTACTGCCGGCGAACCGGCTTCACAACCGGCACTCAGCACGAAGTTGTGGTCATATCCGTGTCCGTTGGAAAGCTGCTCGTTTTCAGCATTGATATCCTGTCCTATTGACTTTCCTTGACGGAAATCAAAGGGCGTATCGGCTACCGAAGCTATTTCACCTGTGGTCATGAATGTGCTGTCGATCGGAGTAAATCCTTCGGCGGCTATTGTCACTATATGGTCAAGTATGTCACGCGAATGATTACCGCTGAGATTGAAGTAACTGTGATTGGTGAGATTGATGATTGTCATCGTGTCTGTCACTGCCTCATAAGCGATGTCGATGGCATTGTCGGAGGTGAGTTTGTACACCACTTTCACATCCACATTACCGGGGAAGCCGGCAAGGTGGTACGCGTCGCGCAACGAGAGGTATAAAGTCGTGTCGTCGGGTTGTTCGGCGTTCCATACCGAGTGATGGTAACCTTTGTCACCTCCATGCAGACAATGTCCGTAATTATTGCAGGGCAGCTGATAGGTGACTCCGTCCAATGTGAAACGCCCCCGGTTGATACGGTTTCCGTAACGCCCTATGAGCGCGCCGAAATTCCCGTCTATGTTGATATAGTCGGCTATCGAGTCATGCCCCAGCACTACATCAGTGAACTTACCCGATGCATCAGGCACCATCAGCGACACCAGCCTGCCGCCGTAATTGGTTATGCACGCCTCCACGCCATTGGCATTGGTGAGGGTGAAAAGCGCTGTAAGCCTCCCGTCAACCTCTGTCACAAACTTTTGCGGATCAAGTCCCGACCTGGTGAGTGCCACCGCGGTGTCAGTGTTTCCGCACGACGCCAGAATATGCAGCAATACTCCGGCAGAAACCGTTGTTATACAAAACTTCATTGCAATATAATTAATGTGAAAACTTGTGTGCTAAAATAATGGATAACCCCGCGAAGGGTGAGGATCAGAGTAAAGAGGGAATCAGAATGTACGGAACGACAGTCGGAAATTCAGCATCGGATAGACCTTAAAATTCCGTGCGAAGCGGACGTATGATCCTACACGACCCTTTATGTCAACTACATCCTTCGTGAGATTAACACCCTCGTTGGTCACGATGCGCGGCTCGCCCCCCCACATCAACATGCCGAGATCGACATCGAATATCAGGCGCCGGTTGTGCTTGAACGGAGTTGTATAGCCCACACCTACATAAGGTCGGAAAGCATTGACAAACATATTTGCCTTTACCATACCGTCAGTATCGGGATGTAATATATAAGGTGTGCCATCCTTGAAGTCGCCCACATGTATTCCGAGATAACCGTTCTTTTCAAGATCCTCGCGGACTTCATCCACCACGAACGGATCCAGATATATGTCGCCGTAAATCGGGGTCTCCATAAAATCGGTTTCCATGAAGTAATCATAGAAATGATTGTAAAGATTTACTGCAAGGAGCGACGGCATCTCCCAGATTGTATTCTGAGCCTTTGCCACACGGCTCTTGCCGATAAAGAAGCCGGCGGTGACACGCAACCCCAGATCGGGTACGGGATAGAAATCGGCAAGCAATTTGAACTGAGCCATGCTCGGTTTGCCATGCATGTCCACCTGGTCGTCGACATCGACACCCGAGAGCGCTTTCATATACTTCTGGAGGCGCTCGAAGTTACCCTGATTGATAGCACCGTCGGAGTAGCTCTGTATACTGAATGACATCGGTACGGAAAAGGGGGGCATCCAGTCGACACCCATGCGCAACCGTGCGTAACGGGTTATATTTGATGATACATCGATACCTATTCCTCCGGTTCCGATTGAAACACCGGCATCAAGATGGGTAAAAATTCCATTATTGTCATAATCAAGCTTGAGCAATTCGCTGTGCGTAGGTTCTGTCTGAGCGCACGCTGCATTAAATCCGCCGATAATTACAAATAAAAATGTGATAATTGTATTCAAATTCATAGCAAATGTAGAGAGATTTTTATTAATAATATTGCACAAAATTACTACATTTTTTATGATTTTACGAACTTTTTGACTTTAAACTTGTTATTTGAGTCGTAAAATGCCGATTGTTACCCCATATCAAAACAAAAAATTAACTTTTAAAGATTTTGTTGATGATTTTTTGGTTAACATAGTTGCCGTATCAAACATTTTGCTTAACTTTGCATCCAACTATGTCGACTCATTATTTATATATAAGAACCATAGAAGTCCGGTATTGAAAAAGGAAAACAACTAAGGAAATTTCTATAACAACATAACTAACTCTAACTCACAAAGATGCTAAAGAAATTTATTTACGGCGCCCTCCTTATGGCAACTTTTGCCGGAGGCACTGGCTTCTTCACTTCTTGTAAGGACTCCGACGAGGACTGGAAGAATGAGCTCCAAAGCCAGCAGATCACACTCGAGGATCTTCTCAAAAAACTGCAGGGTGATCTTTCGACTTGCCAGCAGAACTGCTCTACCAAGATCGCTGCCCTTGAAGAGGCGTTGAGACTTGCCAATACCGAATTGGGCACCAAGCTGAACGAGCAACAGGTAAGAACAATCGTCAGCGAGTTGTTGTCGAGCTACGCTACTCAGTCAGCATTAGATGCACTTGAGGAAAAAATCAACAATTTTCCCAAATGCGAATGCGATCTTTCAAAATACGCAACCAAGAAGGATCTTGAGGATGCAATTGCTGAGCTTAATGGTCTTGTTTCTCCTGACGTAGCTGCTATTCTTGATGCTGAAGGTGCAGCCGAAGCTCTTCAGTCGCTCTTGGATAATCAGGCAAACCTCGCGTCACTCGCATCTAACTATCAGGAGATCATGGATCTCCTCGCGGCTGAGCCGATCGACGCTTATACCAAGGCTGAGATCGACGCTAAGATCCAGGAGTTCACTCAGACTATCTCCGGACTCAGCCAGAGTATCCAGACATTGAATAGCGATCTCAACGATCTTACCACCCGTGTAGGAAATCTTGAAGGTTACTTCAAGCTGGCTGATGGCACCACAATGTCAGTAACTGATTTCCAGAAAGCCATCAAAGATGCGCAGTGGGTCGGCGATAATATGGCTGCACTTCAGGCTATCGTTAACAAGAAAACTGCTATCGACGAACTGAATGCCGATAACATCAAGGCTCTGAACGAATTCCTTGAAAACAACACTTTCAATGAGCTCGCTCAGATGTATACTACCCTCTTCCCCGACGGAATCGAATGGGGCGACGTTGAAAAACTTTCTTACATCCAAGTTGTTGAAAAACTCAACGCTCTTGATGTAGTTCCCGGTCAGATCTCAGATCTTACCAATAGAGTAGAGGAACTTGAGAAACTCGTTGCTCGCGTAGCAGCTAACGAAAAAGCTATCGCTCAGCTCCGTACTCAGGTCAGCGGTGTGTTCGGTCGTCTTAACGAAATGGTTACAGGTCTTATTCTTCAGGCTTCAACCAACTCGATTATCGGTAACATCAACACTCCGTTCGGTGTTAACTCAATGGTGCTCATGACTTACTTCGGCGAACTGAAGACTGGACTCCATGAGTTCCCGGCAAACGGAGTAGGTGCAGAGTTCGACTCGAAGGATGGTGAAGGTGAACGCGCAGGCATCAACTGGGCTGCTGTTCCCAATGCAGAATTCACTCCGCTTACTTCAAACGTAATCGTTGATACCGACGAGAATGGTCGCGCATACCTCGGCGATCTCTGGTTCACTGTTAACCCCGGTACTGTCGAAGGTCTGAACGTAAACAACTTCTCACTCGTAAACTCTGTAGAAGATGGCTCGAAGGTTAAGGTGACCAACGTTGTAAAAGACGACAACACTCTTCTTACTTTCGGTTACTCACGTGCAGCAGGTAACGGCAACGGTCTCTACCGCGCTCAGGCTATGGTTGACGCAAACCGTCTCCAGGATATCAAGATCCACATTGAGCCTAACCTGATCGAAACTCTTAAGGAAGCTGTTCACAACCGTACTGTCACCAACGCAGCTCACGTTGTTAAGCAGATCTACAACCAGCTTCAGGATGTATGTGAGGCTAACGCTCTCCGCTACACTTATGAAGCAGTAACCGGTTACGATGAAAACGGCAACGAAATCAAGGGTACTCAGAAAGTATATTCAGAGTACGGCATCGCCGCTACTTCATTCAAACCGCTCGGTTTCGGTACACTCTACGGTACTTCATTCCGCACTCTTCCCAACTGGCGCAATATCGAGATCTCTAAGGATCTTGTGAACCTCAACCTCGGCAAATTTGAAATCGGCAAAGTCACTCTCAATATTGAACTCGAACTTAAGAGCATCGATATCAACGAGATGGCTGAGACAATCATCACATTTGAATATCCTGTCGCATTTGATCCCGCTACCGGCGAACCCACTGAATATGATACATTCGAGTACAACATCTCTGATGACATGAACAGTGTGATCTCTGAAATTCAGACATCTATTGATCAGTGGCTCAAAGGTACCGGCAACGGTGACGGTCTTGAGCAGGATATCAAGAATCAGATCGCAGCTGCAGTTGACGAGGCATTCAACGGAACTGAAGAAAAACCGGGCCTTGTTAAGGATATCGAAAACCAGGTTAACGACATGATGGGTAAAATCCAGAAAAAGCTCTACAGCCTCGTTGACGACATCAATACCGACTACATCGGCAAGATCAACCGCGTAGGCAGCTACTACCAGCGTCTTGCTAACCGCATCAACAATGTCCTCACTGACCCGAACCACTATCTGCAGGCTATGATGATCTACCGTACAGCTGACGGTAACTTCGCTCGCCTCAGCGATACTTATTCACAGCCTACCGTATTCCGTGGCGAAGGTGAAGCTATCGAACTCTGGGCTACCAACTACTGCTTCGAAACTATCTGTCCTATCTACAAGAAGTTTGTCGGCGTAACCAAAGTTACTTATACTGACGGTACTAATACTGAAGATCTGACTTCTACTCTCGGTGCAGCAGCTAACAACCATGACCACCTCATGGCTACTCCGTTCAGCGGTCGTCGCGCTCAGATTGCTCTTGACATCAAGGGTGCTGACAAGAAGGGTGTTTATACCTACGAGATCGCTTACCAGGGTCTTGACTACACCGGTCATACTTCGACCAACAAGTACTACATCATGGTCGTTCGTTAATAATCCCTTGGATAACCGAATCTCATAATCATTAAAGAATCATAGAAATGAAATTGAAAAATATATTTCTGTCAGCATCAATCGCTCTTACTGCTCTGTGCGCTAACGCACAGGCAGTAGAGCAGGAGGTGACGGAGTATGTATTCAACCCGCACTGGTTTGTCCAGGGTCAGGTTGGACTACAGGAGACTCTCGGTGAAACCAGTTTCGGTAAGCTCGATGCCTTCAATGCTCAGATTGCCGGTGGTTATCAGTTCAATCCGGTTCTCGGTCTTCGTCTTGCTTTAAACGGTTGGCAAAGCCGTGGCGGCAGCGACATCTTCAACAAGACTTACAACTGGAAGTGGAATTACATCGCTCCTACCGTTGACCTCAAAGTGGATCTCGTAAACCTTATCGGCGGTTACAATCCTTACCGTCTGGTTAACGCAGGTATTCTCGCAGGTGTGGGTGCCAACATAGCATGGAAAAATGATCAGGCTGTGGCAGCTAACCAGGCTATCATCAATGCTATCTATCCCGCAGACGCAAGCTCGAAGCCTGAAGCTCTCGAACTGCTCTGGACAGGCACAAAAGCCCGTTTTGTTGCCAAGATGGGTATCTTCTGCGACTTCCGTCTTTCTGATCGTGTAAGCCTCGGTCTTGAACTTCAGGCTAACACTCTGCCCGACAGCTACAACTCAAAGAAAGCTCACAACGCTGACTGGTATTTCAACGGTCTTGTAGGTGTGAAATTCAACATCGGTGATGCTTTCACCCGTCGTACACGCACTGTTGCCGCTGCTACAAACGCTATCGAAACAGTGGTTGAACGCGTAGTTGAAGTTCCGGTTGAACGCGTAGTTGTTAAGGAAGTTATCAAGGAAGTTCCGGGTCCGCTTACCCACGATGTATTCTTCAAGATCGCTACTACCAAGATCACTAACGACGAAAAGTATAAGATCGCCGAGATCTCACGCTACATGAAGGAACATCCCGAAGCTACCTGCAAGATCACAGGTTATGCCGACAAGGGTACAGGTACACTCGCAATCAACCTCCGTCTTGCCGCTCAGCGTGCCGACGTGGTTAAGCAGTGCCTCGTAAATGAGTTCGGAATCGCAGCTGACCGTATCACTACTGCCAGCATGGGTGAGGATGAATATCAGCCCTACGAGCTCCCCGCTCTTAACCGTGTAGCAATCATGGTTGCAAAATAACATATTGATTAAAATTTCTTATAGAAGGCGCGCTTCCGGTAACGGATACGCGCCTTTATTTTTACATTCGTTTCCGACAATATAATAATTACGGAATTATTTCTTTAATTCATTTTTTTTACCGAACTTTGCGGCAAAGCTAAATTATAAACACGATGGATAACCGAAAACTACGAATCCGCGACTTGACACTGCGCGATGGTCAGCAGTCGCTTTTTGCAACCCGTATGCCTCAGGCTATGATCGATAAACTGCTCCCTTTATATCAGAATGCAGGTTTCTATATAATGGAAGTATGGGGTGGCGCCATACCCGACTCTGTAATGCGTTATCTCGACGAATCACCCTGGGAACGTCTGCGCATCGCCTCCAAGTACATGAAAGGAAAGTCGCTCCTGTCAGCTCTGTCACGCGGACGTAACCTTTTCGGATATGTTCCTTATCCCAATTCGGTGCTCGAAGGTTTCTATAAGGAAGCTATCGCCAACGGATTGAATGTAATGCGCATATTCGATGCCCTTAACGACATTGACAACATACGTGATTCCATACGCATGGTGAATCAGCTCGGCGGTATTGCCGACGGTGCTGTATGCTATACCGTCGACCCGAAAGAGGAAGAACCTCAGGAACCGACAGGATTCATGTCGAAGTTCAAGGCCGCTTTCGGATTCGGCTCGGCTCAAAGCAAACCCGAAAAGATTTTCACTGACGAGTATTTCGTAAAACTCGCTCAGGAAATGGAACGTACGGGTGCCAAAATCATTACCCTTAAAGATATGGCGGGACTCGTTAACCCGCTGCGTGCCGCCTCGATCATTTCCAAACTCAAGCAGGCTGTAAAAGTTCCGGTAGATTTCCACACGCACTGTACGCCGGGTTACGGTCTTGCTTCCGCTCTGATGGCAATACTGAACGGAGTGGATATTCTCGATACGAATATATGGTGGTTCGGCGGCGGCTCGGCGGCTCCGGCTATCGAGCTGATCTATGTGTTCTGCAAACGTCTCGGCATAGAAGTGGAAGCCGATATGGAAGTTGTAGGTCAGATCCGCGACCGTCTGCTCGAAGCTCGTCACGGTCTGAAGGATTTCGATCTTTCACCTATGCCTAACGCATTCGATCCGCTGCACGACACACTCCCTGCCGAAATTTCGAAATATTTCGACGATGCCATAGCATATGCCAAGGAAGGAAACGAGGAAGCATTACTGGACGCATGCCATAAGATTGAGGCTTATTTCGGTTTCCCGAAACCTAATCTGCTTGTGAAAGAGGCTGAAGTGCCCGGCGGCATGTACTCGAACATGGTTGCTCAGCTGCGAACTCTCAAAGCCGAAGATCTGCTTGACGATGCAATGCGTCTGATCCCGAAAGTGCGCCGCGACGCAGGTCTGGTGCCTCTGGTGACACCTACGAGCCAGATTGTAGGCAGCCAGGCTGTAAGCCTTGCCATCGACCGCAAGAAGGGGAATCCGGACTACACCACAAAATCGAATCAGTTCATATCGCTGGTGAAAGGTGAATACGGACACACTCCTGCACCCATCGATCCGGCTTTCCGCGAAATGATCACCGGCTCGGCGGAGGAAAAACCATATGATGTAAACTCTTACCGCAAACCGGAAAACCCGGTTCTGCCGGAGTATGATAACGTGAAACTGGCATCGAACGACGAGGAATATCTGCTGTTGGAACTCCTGCCGACTGTTGCCAACGGGTTCCTGAAAAAACGCCGTGCCGAAGAATACGCCGCACGCCACGCTGCCGAAGAAGCCAAACAGAAAGAGGCGGAGGAAATGACCGCTGCTCCGGCAGCCGAACCTATAACAGGTCCGGTTCTCTCTGCGCCGATGGGAGGCAGAATCATATCGGTGAACGTCAACGACGGTGAAGCGGTGAAGAAAGGTCAGATTCTTCTGGTATACGAGGCTATGAAAATGGAGAATGATGTTACCGCCGAACGCGACTGTGTGGTGAAACGCGTCCTGGTTCAGCCCGACCAGATTGTCGGAACGGATGCTCCGCTCGTGGAATTCGTCGACTGATACGGAAATCAGATATAAACAAGCCCCCGGATACGATGCCTGCTGATGCAGACCCGGTATCCGGGGGTTACTGTTTGCTAAAATCTGATGTTTATCGGAGGAATTTCGGAGCGAGTACAAACAGTCCGAGTGAGATGCCGAATGACCAACCGTGACCTGGTCCGGTCATGTAGTCGCCGTAAGCGCTGAGGTTGGCGAACGGAAGTGTTACAACTGCAGCTACTTCAGCGAACATCTCCGGATCGGAGAACCATTTGCCATAACGGGAAAAACCGGTGACGCGGTTCATTTCGATCCGTCGCAAAGGCATGAATCCGTAGGCTGATCCGCGCAACTGAACCATGTCGCTGATACGCCATACAGGCACTACGCCCACAGCTGCAAACTGATTGGTGCGGAACGCTGAATTAAACGAATTGTATGTCGACGGTGTGGGATTGAATGCCGGTGCATCGACTATCGATGCATCGTATATTGACGACAGAGAACGGGTAGAATAAAGAATATCCGATTCGACACCGAAGCTGAGATGTGAGCCGTAGGTGAAATAATTGCGTGTCACCACTTCCCCCTGTACCCAGTTGCGGTTGCGCCGGGCACGGTTTCCATCCTCTCCAAGACGCAGGTCATGACGTCCGGTGACTCCCAAAGCCGTTACATCGTAATAAGCACCGGAAATGGGATAAGATACATTATCAAGCGTATTATGGCGGTAACGGATATATACTTCCGCGAGATTCTGCTGGACACGGTCGCGCATCTCACCGGAGAATGACGATTTTCCGGTTTCGTAGAATCTGTCGACCAGATGACCGAAACCTACTCCCGCCGATGCGATGCCTCGTTGTCCGGCAGCGCACTCTATGCCAACCCGGGCAAACATCTCCATATTGGTGATGAAAACAGGCTGACTCTCCTCGAAAAACAGTCTGTCACTTTCAAAGAACTTCTGTCGTGAAGCCACGAGCTGGATGCCGATTCGCGACGGTACAGGAGTGCGGAGGTTGAGACGGGCGTTGAGTGTTCCGGCAAGATAACTCTGACCTATCCAGCCGTTGACATTGGTCTCAAACGAGTTAAAGCTAAGTGTATTGTAGCCGGCAGATAGGAAGAGCATGCTCGATGTCGACGAGGAGATATACCCGCCGAAACCGAGTTTGAAATTATCCTTAACGGTGGCCTTCAGATCAAGCCGGAACAGTCCGTTATCGGGATTATATACTGCATGAGGCACAAGGTTGCGGAGACGTCCGGGTGTGATGGCACGGTAATACGACTCGCGGACATCTGCCATACCAAATGTATCGGTGTGATGACGGCGATCGAACAGATATGTCAGATATTCATTCTGATGTTGTGTTCCACCGGTTACGGATGCGGAATCGAAACGAACGTACGGTGACCGGGATTTGAATACCTCCCGGCGCAGGCGCCGGGTCTCGGACGGGACGCGTGCCGTCACTCGATTCTGAATGGAATCAATCATTTCCATAGCCTTGTCATAGCCGTAACGATAGATTTCACGCGCTTTACCGAAATCAAGCAGACCGAACTGACTTACATCAACCCTGATTTTGATTCCTTCATCTTCCGGAAGAGAATAATCGTTGTTCTGGATTATCATATCCTCAAGCTGCTGGAAAAGATCGTTGGGATTAGGCTTTTTATCAGGAGCCGATACATCTACACCTATCATGATCGAGGGTGCGAAATCCTCCCTCATGACATCCACAGGGAAATTATCATATATGCCTCCGTCGTAAACGAGCAGACTGTCCAGTTCGATGGGATGAAAAACCATAGGGAAACTCATTGATGCACGGATGGCATCTCCGAAATCGCCGCTACGCAGCACTATCTTATGTTTATGGTAGACATCGGAGGTAACACAACGGAAAGGCACGAAAAGATTATCGAAGTCGCCTCCACATTGCGCCGTATATGCCGAGAACAGCTCCATGAACGCGAAATTCATAGGAAGCGGATTGATGAGGGATCCGGGAAGGACTGATTTCACTTCCGTAGAGTCGGTTGCGCCTACCGAAACGGAGACGAGTGCCGGGGTGGGATCATTCTCGGAAAAATAATAGGTAAGTTTCTTGTCAATTTTCCCCGTTGACCAATATGAGAATCCGCGGCTTTCTATGAGATCCATCATTTCGTCAGTAGTGTATCCGGCAGCATAAAGTCCTCCCACTATCGCTCCCATCGAGGTTCCGGCGATGTAGTCAATAGGGATGTCGTGCTCTTCAAGCGCCTTTATCACTCCAATGTGGGCAATGCCCTTGGCTCCCCCACCACTCAAGACAAGTCCTACCGACTGGCGACTCTCAGCCCCGGCAATTAACGTCAGCATACATGTGACGATAAAAAATATCCTTCTCATAAAACAACAGTTGATAATATAAAAACACCCGGAAGGTGATACTTGTTGTATCAACCTTCCGGGTTGGGCTCAATTTTTTGCTGTTTTATATGATAGTTGTGATATATTAGGGGTTATAATGGGGACGTATCAGTCATTTACACTCAGCAACTTTCCGTCGCGTGAGAAACGGTAGTCGTCATACTTGACTTCACGCAATTCGACTTTATAGCCGTTTTTATCGCGTTTTACTTTCTCAACCTCACCTGCCATCTGGCGTTTCTCGAGTTCCTTGTAAGCTTTTTCGGGAATGAGACGCGCTACGAGTGCGGCGGGCAGACGACGCATATTGCCTGCTTCAACTTCAACCCATTCTCCCTTGCTGTTGAATTCGATGTCGGTGCCATCGTCAAGGTCAACATCATATTCTCCGTCGTGGATGTCATGCACACTGTTGACAATAATTGCTTTGGGAAAATGACGGGTAATGAAATCACGGGCATCCTTCGGAAGCTGTTTGCTTGTTACTGACTCTGCCATCACCGGACCTACACCGGGATAAAGCGCCGGGAGATTACCTTCCTTCGGAGGATTGTATTCTGTAAACTGACCTTCGGCGTACAAAGCGACTCCTGAAAACGCTATCATTGCGGTAGCGGCGATAATGTTGCTGACAATCTTCTTCATAATTTTTATAGTTGAATTGTTTTGTATAACCTAATAACATTACCGCTTCCGGAATTGTTCACAGCTTTGTAACATTTTTGTCACAACTATTCAATTTTTTTTATCCGGTCGATTTCATCCAGCCAAAGACGTGCCGATGCATCGGAGGGCATACGCCAGTCGCCTCGCGGTGACAGGCACACGCTACCGACTTTCGGACCGTCGGGCAGACACGACCGCTTGAACTGCTGCTGGAAGAAACGCCGGTAAAATACCCGGAGCCAGTGATAGATTGCTTCATCGGTATAACGCCCGGCAAACGCCTTGCGGGCAAGCAACATGACACGCGACGGGGTGAAACCGTAACGGAGCATGTAATAGAGGAAGAAATCGTGCAGTTCGTACGGACCGACAAGATCCTCGGTCTTCTGCGCTATATTACCGGTTTCGTCAGCCGGAGTGAGTTCAGGACTGATGGGTGTGTCGAGAATATCGTCGAGTGTGAGTCGCTCGGCATGAGTGGTGGCGTTTCGGGCAAACCATCTGACCAGGTAACGTACGAGGGTCTTGGGAACACCCGCATTTACACCGTACATCGACATGTGGTCACCATTATATGTAGCCCATCCGAGAGCAAGTTCTGAAAGATCGCCGGTTCCGAGTACGATGGCGCCCTCCTTGTTTGCTACATCCATCAGTATCTGTGTGCGCTCGCGCGCCTGACCGTTCTCATATGTCACATCATGCACTGAAATATCCTGTCCTATATCTTCGAAATGCTGCAATACGGCTTTGGCAATGGATATCTCACGGGATGTGACTCCAAGTTCTTCCATCAGACGTACTGCATTGGTATGGGTACGGTCGGTAGTACCGAATCCCGGCATTGTCACTCCGATTATTCCTTTACGGTCGAGTCCGAGACGATCGAACGCACGGCATGCCACGAGCAATGCAAGCGTGGAATCAAGACCTCCGGAGACTCCTATGACAAGCTTCGTGGCTTTTATAAACGACAGGCGCTGCGCAAGTCCGGCAACCTGGATATTGACGATCTCGTTGCAACGCTCGTCGATAGCTTTGTCATCGGCTGGTACGAAAGGATGAGGATTCACTTCACGGTAGTCGATTGATGAAAGGTCACCGTTGCATTCAAAGATTTCCGTACGTGACTCCGGAGCTGAGTCGTCATTTCCGTATATCCGGTACGACTCGGAAAATGTAGACGAATGGATACGGTCGCGACGGATGGCTTCAATATCAATGTCAGCCACTACAAAACGATCGTCAGGGGTCCAACGCCGGTTACAGCCGATGATTGTGCCGTTTTCGGCTATGATTGCTTTACCATCGAACACCAGATCGGTTGAGGACTCGCCGAATCCGGCTCCTGAATAAACATAACCGCTAAGACACCGGGCAGATTGCTGCCGGATGAGCGACAGCAGATAATCGTATTTGCCTATCAGATCGTTTGATGCTGAAAGATTGAATATCACTTCAGCTCCATTGATTGCCTGAATGGATGATGGAGGAACCGGCGCCCATAGATCCTCGCATATTTCAATGCCTATCCCCACTCCGTCGATGAAGAACACACGGTCGTTGCGCTGCATCGACGGTGCGAACCATCGGCGCTCGTAGAATTCATTGTAATTAGGGATAAATGTTTTGGAAATAATATCGGTGTGACCGTCACGGACAAGCGCCGCACAGTTATATAACACACCGCGCTCGGCGATGGGTAAACCGACAATGACTGTCAGTTCTGTTGTGCGGGTATAATCGGTTATACGGTCAAGTCCGGCGCGCGCCGCCGACAGGAGTGTGGCGTTATGAAAGAGATCACCGCAGGTGTAACCGGTGAGCGAAAGCTCCGGAAACACTGCAATCCGCACTTTCAGACTTTCGAGACGACGGCATATCTCAAGTATCCCGTCCACATTATATTCAACATCGGCTACACTGACCGGAGGACAAGCTGCCGCAACGCGCAAAAATCCGTTATCCATCTTGATATGATCTCTTTTTAAACTTTTATTCATTATCCCCACCTTTGATGAGGAGCAGAGATGCAAATTTACCTTTTTTTTCGTAACTTCGCATTAGAAAAACAAAACTTTACTCACCCTATGGCTGACAGTTCACTGCTAAGCCGACTCGACGGTATTGAATCGCGCTACGAGGAGGTTTCAACACTTATCACCGATCCGTCGGTCATCGCCGACATGAAACGATATGTACGCCTGACTAAAGAATACAAGGATCTGGGACGGCTTGTCGAAGCGACACGCCGCTACCGACGGATGCTGTCGGATATCGATGAGGGAAAAGAAGTGCTTGCTTCGGAATCCGATGAAGATCTGCGTGCACTTGCCCGAGAGGAAATAGATGCAGCCGAGGAGGGGCTGCCCGCTCTCGAAGAAGAGATAAAACTTCTGCTTATCCCTGCCGATCCCGAGGACTCGCGTAATGCCATCGTAGAGATCCGAGGCGGAACTGGTGGCGATGAAGCTGCTATTTTCGCCGGCGACCTGTTCAAGATGTACTCCAGATATTGCGAATCGAAAGGATGGTCGGTGGCTGTGACTTCGGCAAGCGAAGGCGCAGCCGGTGGTTTCAAAGAAGTGGTGATGGCGGTGTCGGGTGAAGGCGTTTACGGAACTCTTAAATATGAGAGCGGCGTGCATCGGGTACAGCGTGTGCCTGCCACTGAGACGCAGGGACGTGTCCATATCTCGGCGGCTACTGTGGCTGTCCTCCCCGAAGCTGAACCTTTCGATGTTGAAATCAACGAAGGCGAAATCAAGTGGGATACTTTCCGCTCGGGTGGTGCAGGCGGTCAGAATGTCAATAAGGTGGAATCAGGTGTACGTCTGAGATATATGTGGCGTAACCCTGCAACCGGTGTCGCCGAGGAAATTCTTATAGAATGTACCGAGACACGTGATCAGCCCAAAAATAAGGAACGCGCCCTTAGCCGCCTCCGCACTTTCATATACGACCGGGAGCATCAGAAATATGTCGATGATATAGCATCACGCCGCAAAACCATGGTGTCAACAGGTGACCGTTCGGCAAAAATACGGACTTATAATTATCCCCAGGGACGTATCACTGATCATCGCATCGGTTATACTGTGTATAACCTTCAGGCATTTGTCGACGGTGACATACAGGATGTGATCGACCACCTGATAATTGCTGAAAATGCCGAAAAACTGAAAGCTGCGGAATTATAAAAGAATTATTCATAACCATTATATCTCTGCCTAAAAATGACAAGAAAAGAATTAGCCGACAATATCCGTCGGAAGGAATCTTTCCTATGTGTGGGTCTTGATCCGGACATACGCAAAATTCCCGCATCACTCCTGCGCACCGAAAATCCGGTGCTTGAGTTCTGCAAGGCTATCGTAGATGCGACAGCTCCTTATTGTGTGGCATACAAACCGAACCTCGCATTCTTCGAAAGTCTCGGAGTTACCGGATGGATCGCTTTCGAGGAAACCGTACGATATATCCGCGCAAACTATCCCGACCAACTTATCATCGCGGACGCAAAACGCGGTGACATCGGCAATACTTCCGCTATGTACGCACGCTCGTTTTTCGAACACATGGGAGTGGATGCTTTAACCGTAGCACCATATATGGGTGAGGACAGTGTGTCTCCTTTCCTCGGTTATGACGGAAAATGGGTGATTCTGCTTGCCCTTACCTCAAACAAAGGTTCACAGGACTTTCAGATGATACAGGACAAAGAAGGCACTCCGTTGTTTGAAACCGTTATGCATCGCGCTATGACATGGGCAACTCCCGATCAGCTGATGTTTGTTGTAGGCGCTACACGCGGCGAACTGTTTGATCAGGTACGCCGTATAGCACCTGATAGTTTCCTGCTTGTTCCGGGTGTAGGCGCGCAAGGCGGCTCTCTGGAGGAAGTAGCTGCACGCGGCATGATAGCGGACTGTGGTCTGCTGGTTAACTCTTCGCGCGGTATCATATATGCATCATCGGACGAGGACTTCGCCCAGGCTGCCGGAAATGCCGCTAAAGAACTGGCACTACAGATGTCAGGTCTACTGAAAAAAGCTGGTGTAATATAAAATATTTTTTGTACCTTTGTCATCATCAGCCAAATTCTGAACTGTACTATAAACATTTTAATTTCCATATCAATGAACATCGATAACTTTAACTTCGCAGGTCACAAGGCAATCGTTCGCGTTGACTTTAACGTACCTCTGGATGAAAACGGCAATATCACTGACGATACCCGTATACGTGGTGCCCTTCCTACACTCAAGAAGATCCTCGCCGATGGCGGTAGCCTCATCATCATGAGCCATATGGGTAAACCCAAAGGCAAGGTTAACCCCAAACTTTCGCTCTCTCAGATCAAGGACGCCGTTGCAAAGGCTCTCGGAACTGAAGTAAAATTTGCTGAAGATTGTGCGGCTGCCGATCAGTTGGCTGCTGACCTCAAACCTGGTGAAGTTCTCCTGC
This sequence comes from uncultured Bacteroides sp., assembly GCA_964555405.1. Taxonomy (GTDB): domain Bacteria; phylum Bacteroidota; class Bacteroidia; order Bacteroidales; family Muribaculaceae; genus Paramuribaculum. The sequence continues at coordinate 1,554 of CAZKSF010000011.1, read as the reverse complement.
TCGAAAACCTCCGCTTCTATCCCGAAGAAGAAGGTAAACCCGTAGGAATAGACAAAGCCGATCCTGCTTACGCAGATGCAAAGAAAGAAATGAAAAAACGTCAGCTGGAATTCGCCAAGAAACTCGCAAGCTATGCTGATGTTTATGTAAACGACGCATTTGGTACAGCACACCGTGCTCACGCTTCTACTGCTGTTATCGCTGATTTCTTCGATCCCGAAAACAAAATGCTCGGCTACCTCATGGAGAAAGAAGTGAAGGCTGTCGATAAGATCCTCAGCGACATCAAACGTCCGTTCACCGCTATCATGGGTGGCTCTAAAGTTTCCACCAAGATCGGTATTATTGAGAATCTTCTTGACAAGGTTGACAACCTCATCCTCTGCGGTGGCATGACTTATACTTTCGCAAAGGCTATGGGCGGAAATGTCGGCAATTCGATTTGCGAAACTGACAAGCTTGACCTTGCGCTCGACATCATGAAGAAAGCTAAAGAAAAGGGCGTGAATCTTGTACTTGGTACAGATTGTATCGCAGCTGACGCTTTCAGCAACGATGCCAACACTCAGGTATGTTCTGTAATGGATATTCCGGAAGGATGGGAAGGTCTGGATGCCGGTCCTGAAACCCGCAAGGCTTTCAAAGACGCTATCTTGCCCGCCAAGACAATCCTTTGGAACGGTCCTGCAGGTGTATTTGAATTCGACAACTTCACCGGTGGTTCACGCGCTATTGCCGATGCTATCGTAGAAGCAACCAAAAACGGTGCTTTCTCACTCGTTGGTGGCGGTGACTCTGTAGCATGTATCAACAAATTCGGTCTTGCTGACGAAGTATCATATGTTTCTACCGGTGGCGGTGCTCTTCTTGAAGCCATCGAAGGCAAAGTTCTCCCCGGCGTTGCAGCTGTAAGAGGCGAGAAGAAAAACTAATTCATAGTCAGATCTAACAATTTTAACCGTCTTCTCATCCGGGAAGGCGGTTATTTTTTATCCCCATCCATCCAGTTACGGACGCGATTCTTCGAGCCCACATCAAAATCCTCCATTTTTTGGGGGTATGCGGATTCCACGCGATATATTCCATTATACGGACGCGTTTTTCGCGTCCACCCCAATTCATCCCGCCCACATCAACTTGTACCCATGATGACATCATAATTGTGGAATGTGGATGTGGGCGCGATATATCGACGCCCCTACTTGCCTTGATGTGGTGGAACGTCGGTGGTTCATAAAAAAAGAAAACTTCCCACGGTCGTACGCGATTCTTTGAGGGCACATCAAATTCCCCCAATGTTCGTTATCCCAATTGGTGTATGTTGATGTGGACCCCTACTTGCCTCTTGTGGCGGAACGTCGGTAGTTGGTAAAAATATGAAAATACCCCCACAGTAGGGGCGACGATATATCGCGCCCTCATCCACATTCCCCCGGTACAAACCCGATTTTCTGCCACCCCGATTCATCGCGTCGTTACAAAAATCTCAGGAGTAACCCCCTGAGATTTTTTGTAGTTGTATGGCAGCAATGCTTCGATTTGTTCTTCGTTTAT
>CAZKSF010000010.1:0-58015 GCA_964555405.1 uncultured Bacteroides sp. | reverse complement strand
AGGCATCTTGGTTTTTTCAGCGAGTTCCCACATTGCCGGAATGTCGACGGTGGTGTTTGGTGCGCCCATGATGAAAGGACAGCCTTCAGCGAGTGCTGCATAAGCGTAGCACATGGAGGGAGCGATATGCTCTTTGTCGTCGGCCTTCATGGCAGCTTCGAGAGCTTCGAGAGAACCGTGGATCTTTTCATCGACCGGAACATAGACTTCGGTTGAAGCAGCCCATAACACTACTACACGGTCAACTCCTGTTTCAACTTTAAAGCGGCGGATATCTTCGCGGATCTGCTCGGTCATATCCCAGCGGTCTTTGCAGTCCTTTACATTGTCACCGTCGAGGCGCTTTGCATAATTCTTGTCAAAAGCAGCCTTCATTGGCTTTATTGCCTCGAGTTCTTCCTTGACAGGCAGGATATCCTTTGCGCGGAGTACTTCAGCGTTGACAGCGCTTTCGAATGCATTGGCAGGATATACGTCCCATGCTCCGAACACTATATCATCAAGTTCGGCAATAGGAACTATCTGGTTATATTTCAGGTATTGTTTTTCTTCACCTTCACCTACTCTGATTTTGTCATACTGGGTCATGGAGCCGACCGGCTTAGCCAGACCTTTGCGAGCCATAAGCACGCCTGTGATAAATGTTGATGTTACTGCGCCGAGTCCAACGACCAGAACGCCCAGTTTTCCTTCTGCAGGTTTAACGGTTGATTTGCTCATTTTTTAAGTCTATTTCTTAGTTGATTAATTCAAGTTTAATCCTTCATCCGGAAGGGTGGAAAATCCATCTCTGCGGAAAAAGCGCGTAAAAGTACACGTATTTTCCGAAGTGTGAAAAAATTTTTATTATAAACTTTCCTTATTTTGATTAAATAAATCTAAGAAATAGCCTTTTTAGTTTAAATAGGTTAATTTTGAATGTTTTTGCGGAGGTTGTGTTAAAATATCAAAATAGAGCATTTAGCACTTCGCCGAGGTTTTTTATCATTGCCGGATCTGTTGCGGCATCTTCCTGAGGTGTCCATCCACGCCCTTTCAGCCATGCGACATGGCAGCCGAGCGAGCGGGCAGGCTCGATATCCTTGCGCAAGCTGTCTCCGATCACCAGCACTTCTTCCGGTGCCATTCCAAGAGCTTCCACTCCCAGAGCGAATATTGCCGGATCAGGTTTGCGTACACCCACTACAGCGCTTTCAATAATGCTGCGGAAATAATGTTTCAGACCGTATGCTTCGAGAACAGCTTCGACGTTTCCGTAAAAATTGGAAACAAGTACCATAGGGAAACGTGCATAAAGCGCATCAAGCACCGGGCGGGCATCGGCAACGGCGTTTCTTGCCGCGTCATCACAGTAATCGGCAAGCGGTCTACTATACGCTTCTACGCTTTCCGGGGTAAGTAATCCACGGTCGACAAGTTCCTGAAGTTCTATTCGCATTTTGATAAGCAGCAGATCGTGGAAGGTATGGTGCGGCAAAATATGCCGTGTACGTGCAAGTTCACGCTCCGCAAACACATAGGCGTCGCGGAAAGATTCTTTGCTTACATCCACGCCTACAGCCTGATATGCGTCCCATATTATTTCACTCCAATGATCACCGTGACTGTCGATGGTGCCACCGTAATCGAATATAATTCCTTTGATACCTGTAAGTTTAAACATAGCGGTCAATATTTCCCTTCACGGAGTTCTGCGGTGAGTTTACGGCAAATATGTTCATGCCGGACAACCATATATATCAGGAGTATGTTCAATACCGTAAGTTCGAAAGCGAAATACAACCAGGGCATCGTGGCGAATAATGATGCGAAAAGAGCTATCGTGCGCCAGTTGAATGACAGGATATTTGTGTACTTCATTAACGGCAGACTCTGACTGCGGAAAGCGTCGCGGAACGACTGGGGTATACGTCCGTCGGGAAAGCGACGGCGCAATTCGGCGCGTAACTCCTGCATCGCACGCGTATGTGATTCCTGATTTACAGTATAATTGGTGTAGAAAGTAAGTGTGAGTTTTTTCCAGAAATCATGCTTCCAGCTCAGTGAGGCAAGACGCTCTTTAAGTGGTGCGCTGGAATCAAGCTCACTACCGCCCTCGCCTTTAAGGAAATATAGGTGGAACTGGCGGTAATAGTCTGCCATAGCCGCCTGTTTGGCGTGACATAGTCCGGTCAGTACGGCGATGGTCCATATCAGCCATGGATGGGCTGAGAAGAAATCGGAAGTGATGTTTTCGCGCAGACATATCGCGATGTATATTGTGGCGAACCAGAAATCTCCGCTCAGACCGTCGAGTATACGTCCGATACGCGAATACTGTTTTGTCATTCGTGCCAGCTGACCGTCGGCGCTGTCAAATGAATTGGCCCATATCAGCAGCAACATACCTACCACATTGATGGCAAGATTATTGTAGTAAAAGCAAATGCCTGCTCCTATACCGAGAAATATCGATGCGATGGTAATGGCATTGGGAGTGACACCGAGTTTGCGTGCCAGACATGCCCAGGCGTAGCCGATGGGACGGTAGAACATAAGGTCGATATGTTCTTCGGTATCCATGGACTTGAGACTGTCGCGGTAAGAGGAGGCGGTGGTACCGGTATTGTTGTCTGCAGCGATTTGTTGATCAGTCATTCTTTTATTGGTTATGGTCCTTTATCATGTTCAGTACCGCTTTGGCGATGTGCGGGGCAGCTTCATTGCGGCACGGAGCGAAACTTGGCCAGTCATTGAAATCGATTATGCTTATTGATCCGTCTTCCCCGACAATACAGTCTCCGCCATACACTACAACATCGAGAGCTATTGCAGCATCGTGACATATTTTTTTTAGATACTCAAGGTCGAATTTCAGTCCGCGGGAATGTCCGTTGATAGCTTCGTGCCCGTATTTGCTGTGTCCGTTGTCGAAAGGATAGAACCAGAAGAAGAAATCAGTGCCGCGTACACCATAGAATTTTATCAGGTCGCCTTCGAGATGGCGGTTGATGACGGCGCGTTTGATGCCTCGGAGGAAATATTCCTGAAGAACTTCCTGAGCTTCCTCGATGTGGCGCACATAACTTACATCCTCTTTATGCATGGCATGGAAATCGCCACGTTTTATCCAGCATCGGGTGTAGTTGCCTACCGAAAGAGCTTCGCGGGCACTTTCGTCGGTATTCACTATCAGGCTCTCGGGATAAGGTATATTATGTCCTAAGAGAATACGGGTCATGCGTTCGCGGGTGCAGTTTTCTATTCCGAACCCCGAATTTATCACCAGTCGCCCTTCGGTTTCGTACTCCTGCAGTTTCTTTATGGATCGTTGCTCGCGGCACATGTTCAGAATCACCGGTTCGGTGACCCCGGTAGTGTTGAGTTGTTCTTCTGTATAGATATTCACTTCGCGACCACGTTTACGCAGCTGATCTGCCACTGCGTTGAATATGGCGGCGTCGTTGCCTATATGATTGGGCGAATATGCGCCCGCTCTCATTATTCCGGCTATCTTGGTTGTTGCCATTCTTAAGGTAATTGAAAATCGGTTATGCGTTGATAAATGCTTCGGCTGTGGCTATGTCGCCGGCATGATCTACATCAATGATCTTACTGAACTCCCATGCGCGGAGTTTCAGTCCTTCCGCAACGAGTGCGCGCTGATAGTTGCGCATGCGCGAAACACCCTCTTCAAGGCATCTTTCGAGTACTTTTACAGCGGGTGTGGTAAGACCGTAAATACCACCGGAAATACATGTAGTCTCGGGAGTGGGGGTGTCGGTAAATGCTGTTATAAGTCTATCCGGATCGGTGGAGATGTACAATGGCTTTTCGTCATCGACAAAAGTGGTTACTCCCATATACCCATCCATTCCATCGGCATCCGAGGCAAACGCACGCACATAGCGGTGGAAATCGTCGGCGCGGAAAATTGTATCGACTGTAGTCAGCACAAAGCGGCCTGCGTCGGGCATATCACGGCTTACCTCGTAAAAACTATGCATCGACGAAGGTGTGGACTTGACTACCAGACGCAACGGAACCGGGAGGGTCAGCGCACGCAGGTATTCGGCGACTTCAGTCATCTGTTCGTTTACGATGACGGTAAGCGACTCCGGCTCACACTGCATCATTATGTCGATGAGGCGTTTGATCATAGGCTGACCGTTGAGCCGTACCAGAGGTTTGGGATAAGGAACACCTTCCTGAACCAGCCGGGAACCTTCGCCCGCGGCAATTATCGCGTAATTCATTCGTTATTATCTGATTTACTGAGATCGAGCACCACGTTGTCGCTCTTGTTTTTTTCGTAATATTGTTTGCGGAGAGGATTGGCGGTCATTTCGGCATATGTGGCACGATGACGGTAGATGTCTATTGCCGAATAAATCGCCTGACGCATGGAGTCGGCGCTTGCCTCGCCTTTGCCCGCGATGTCGAATGCCGTACCGTGGTCAGGGGAAGTACGCACATATCTGAGTCCGGCGGTAAAGTTTACGCCACCATCCATTCCCAGCGCTTTGAGTGGGGCGAGACCCTGATCGTGATACATTGCGAGCACTGCATCGAACCGACGGTAAAGTCCGGCTCCGAAAAAGCCGTCGGCTGCATAAGGTCCGAAGCTTTGCACTTTTCGGAGTTTTGCCGCTTCTATTGCCGGAATGATCACATCGGTTTCCTCTGTGCCGAGGAGTCCCCCGTCGCCGCAGTGCGGGTTAAGGGACAACACCGCTATACGCGGTCGCACTACGCCGAAATCCGATTTGATTGTATTGTTCAGATTCACTATCTGTTCCGTGAGGTCTGTAATATTGATTGATTCGGCAACTTTAGAAATAGGCAAATGTACTGTTGCAAGCGCCACGCGCACCTGATCGTTGAACAGAATCATAAGTGCTTTACCTGATTTTTCCGAACCGTCGGCAAAAGCAGCTTCAAGATATTCTGTGTGTCCGGGAAAGTGAAATTTTTCGCTTTGTATTGTGCTTTTGCTGATAGGAGCAGTAACCAGCACATCTATATTACCGGCTTTGAGATCCTCCACCGCACGTTCGAGTGCGGCAAATGCCGCTTCACCGGCAGCCTTCGACGCAACTCCGGGTTCGATCTTAAGATCCTCACCTACAACATTCACTATATTGTACTGACCTTCATGAGCTTCGGCAGCCGAACGGATCTGCTGCATCTGCATGGGTGGCAGATCAAGGGCTTTACGGTAGAAAGAGGCAGCTTTTGCCGAACCGTACACCACCGGTGTGCAGAGTTCGAGAATACGGTTGTCTTCAAGAGCTTTGAGTATTACCTCATATCCCACTCCGTTTGGATCACCGTGAGTTATGCCTACTGTTATGTTGGTTTTCATTTGCGCACAATAATGTAAATTACGACAAAGTTACAAAAAAAATCAACAGCCGGATATATGACATGCTATTTTTTACAAAGACTGCCCTTATTGACCTTTTTATTCTACCAATATGATAAACGTATGATTTTTATATATATCTTTGTGTTCAGGCAAACCATTCTTCAATATATTGTTCTATGAAAAGATTATTCACCTTATTAATCACTATCTATTTGTTGGTGAGTGCTACCGGTGCAAAGACCCCGGCAGACAGTGTAATGACACCTATGAAGCGCCCGTTCATCCTGTCTGCCATTTACGGCAGATGCATCAATACGGGTGGAAATGATAACGAGTATTGGTTTGGGCGACAGAATGACAATCGCGGCGAATTCACTATTCGCGCGACCGGTATGTTTTCTCATCATTGGGGTGTGTTTGGTGAAATGACTTTTGGTTCAGGAGGGGAAGAATGGACTCCGCCTATAGAGGGTGATTGGTATTATGAGGTCATGTGTGGAAATGTGTTCGATACATTCGGAATGGGTATAGGCATGATGTATCGTTATGAATACAAACGGTGGCAATTGTTCGCAAGGATAGGTACGGGTTTTTGCAATATTGATGGTCAAGCTAAATATCAGCTCCTTGACGAAGAGTCTGATGAACAGACGTCCGATTCATATAATAGTGTTTTACATGCTGAAAGGTTTACACGACCTGTATATGTCAACTTCGGAATAACGGGAGGTTATAGGATTTCCAGGGTATGCAGCGTCATTTTTGATGTGAATTACCGTTACCCGTATACTTCGTCCAAAGTTTATATTATACCCGAATTAGGAAATGATACCTATGAACCGAAGACGTATACCTCGCGTTCGTGGGGTAATAATATCACCTTTTCAATAGGTGTGCAACTGCAATGCGAATTAAGTAACTGATCGGCTATCAGGAATCAGGCAGACCGTCGGGCTGTGCGATAGAAGAAATATGAGAATAACCCCGCAGCCACGAACAGCGACACCGAGAAACTGAGAATAATACCGTAAGCACCGAGTCCGACAGGAAAACCGAGTATGTAGGTGGTGGGTATGCCGATTACCACATAACTGAAAAATGCAATCCACATAATCGGCATTACATTGGATGTCCCTCGCAGTGCATTGGCGTAAGTGATCTGAGTGGCGTCACCGTATTGATATAACACGAGCGGAACAATAAGCGACATGGCGAGTGCTAACACTGCCGGATCATTTGTGAATTGCCGTACTACCGCCGGACCTGCGAAAATGAATGTCGCTGATGCACATGTGGCGAGGAAAAGTATGATGTGGTAGCCGCAGGCAGTTACATGTCGCATGCGGCGAGTGTCGGATGCTCCCGCGGCATTGCTCACAAGCACCGCTAATGCGGCGGCAACACTGTAGTAGACGCAGAATCCGAGTGTGCCCAGTATCACTATTACCTGGAAGGCGGCAAGCGGTATGGCACCCAGCCATCCGGTCATCACAGCACCCATGGTGAATGATCCCGACTCGAATATCATCTGCAGCGAGATGGGGAGGGATGTCACGAATATCAGCTGTAGGCGTGATCGTGTAGGGTGTCCGGATAATAGTCCGTCGCGGTACACTCTATAGTTGCGCTCAAGGAAAAGTGCGCCCGCAATCAGTGTCGGGCAGAGCAGGCGTGCGGTAAGGGTTGAGATTCCGGCTCCGGTCAATCCCAATTCCGGGAAACCACAGTTACCGTATATCAGCAGCCAGTTCCCGAGTATATTCACTGCGTTAGAGAAGAGGATGATCCACATGGGCAGTGCCGTGCGGTTAATGGCATAGCTCCACTGGGCGAGAGCATTGAAAACTCCCACCGGGACTACACCCGCGAGATATATCAGATAATAGGGGCGAATCAGTGGCAGAAGTTCCTCCGGCTGGTCCAGGCGGTCCAGATTAAGGTAAATGATACCCATTATCAGGGTTACCAGCAGCGAAAACAGGAGGTTGGCGATTACCCCGTCAAGGAGCAATGTACCTATACGTCTATGCTCGCCTCGACCGAACAAGCTGCCAATCAATGGGGTGAGTCCATAGGCGAATCCTATGCAGGCGAATATGGCAACGTTGAAAAGATTGTTTACGAACGATGCCGATGCCAGAGCTTCCGTGGAATACAGACCTACCATTTTTGTATCGGCAAACCCCACGACAATCAGACCCAGTTGTCCCACAAGAATGGGAAAACCGAGTCTGATGATATTTGCGTAAGCGTCACGCCGTCGGAGGCGAGGTTCCGATACACCCTTGTCTGTCATTTTAGGGCGGTGGGGTATCAGTATTGTTCGTTAGCGGAGGGGAAATCCACTTCCTTGACGTCTGTCACATAATGATTGATCGCATCTGTGATCTCTTTGCCGAAATTGCCGTAGCGGCGCAGGAATTTAGGTTGGAAACCTTCGTTCATACCCAACATATCCTGTAATACGATTATCTGACCGTCGGTTCCGGATCCGGCACCGATACCGATTGTAGGGATGTGGAGTTGGGCTGTCACTTCCGATGCAAGAGCGGCAGGTATTTTCTCGAATACAATCGCGCAGCATCCAAGCTCCTGCAATAAATGACAGTCCTCGACAAACTTGCGTGCTTCCGCTTCATCTTTGGCACGGACACCATATCCGCCGAACTGGTTGACCGACTGAGGAGTGAGTCCCAGATGTCCTACAATAGGGATACCGGCTGAAAGAATTGCCTTTATTGAATCAGCAACTTCGGCGCCGCCTTCGAGTTTCACGGCTTCAGCACCGGTCTCTTTCATTACACGTACTGCAGATTGCACCGCTACCTCGGGGCGTCCCTGATACGATCCGAACGGCAGATCCACTACCACCATCGCGCGTTCCGTACCGCGTACTACACCTTTGGCATAGGTGATCATTTCGTCAAGAGTGATCGGAATAGTGGTCTGGTATCCTGCCATTACATTGGCGGCTGAATCACCGACGAGAATCAGGTCGATACCCGCGTTGTCGACCAGACGTGCCATCGTGTAATCATAAGCTGTGATACAGGCGATTTTCTCACCTTTCTGCTTCATGTCAAGCAGACGGCGCGTCGTAACTTTGGGTTTGTTTTCGATGTAAGTTGACATGTCAGTATTGTTCAATGCGGCTGCAAAGGTACGAAAACTATCCGTATATGCGGTTATCTTTTGCGAATGAGAAATATTTCGGTCGGAAAGTGGTCGGAATATCCGTTTATCCACATGCCTCTGGAATATGTGCGGAGTGGATATCCCTGAGGTTCGCCGGAATTATCGCGCATGAAATCGAAATTGTCAACCTGACACTTCCAATATTCGAGTCCGTCAGGGTGGAGATTTCTGAGAAGTGTGCCGCTGACGATTATCTGGTCAAACAGGTTCCAGGCACCTTTGTAGGCGAGGGTGCCTACACCATTATCAAGAACGGTCCACCACGGATTATAAAAGCCGTGGAGAGTGGCATCTCTGCTGTTTCTGACAGCACCGAGCGCTACCGCACATGAGCGGTCGTGCGGGTCATCGTTCAGGTCACCCATTATCATTATTCCCTCGTCAGGGCGCAATGCCCATATGGAGTCGGCGATATGTTTCGACAGTAAGGCGGCAGCCTCCCGCAAGTACGACGATTCATCGCGACCTCCCAGACGCGACGGCCAATGGTTGACTATTACGCTGACGGTATCTATGCCAAGAATGCCGGTGACACACATCTGGTCGCGTGTGAGGAAATCATCTTTACCATCGATTACGAGAGTGTGGTTTGTGACATTAAGCAGTGTGAACATGTCGGGATTGTAAAGAAGGCTTACATCTACGCCACGGCGGTCGGGCGAGTCGTGATGTACTATCTGTAGGTTCCTCTCTTTAATAGGTTCGGCGTTCACCAGATCTTCAAGTACCGAACGGTTCTCAATTTCAGCCACGCCGATTATCGCCGGTCCGGCAGGAGTTGTCTGAGAAGTCATATTTGCTAATACATTGGCGAGATTATTGATCTTCGACCAGTATTTTTTGCTGTCCCACTGACGTTTGCCCTGTGGTGAAAACTCCAGATCATATTTACCGTTGTTGTTGATGGTATCGAAGAGGTTTTCAAGATTATAGAATGCCACCCCATATACGGCGAACTGTCGCTTATCCTTATTTTGGGCTAAAGCCGGAATAAGCGATGCCATCAGACAGCCGACGGCGATTAGTAACAGAATTTTTTTCATTGCTTGTACATTTGATTGTCAAAAGTAGAAAAAATCACAAAAAGAGCCAAATGAAGCACCTATTATAAATAATGTGTCGCGGATAAAAAGATGGTGGATAACCGTGATTTTACATGGCTTGTAACAGCGGTGTAATTAAATTAACGCGCTTTAACTTTATAATTTTTGGGAGTGAATAAAAGTGCGTAATTTTGCAATGTCAACGAACGATAAGGGCGTTGACAAGAATGAAGAAGATTTGTTTCATGGATTAGATATTGTATTGATTGGTTTGATTGATTGGTTTGAAAGATTGATGCCCGCAAGCTGTGAAGCCTGCGGGCATTGTTAATTTTATACATTTGAGCTATGTTTTTCTGTGATTAATGTTGTTAAAGCAGATAGTTTTTTATAGCTAAGTGTTGAAATTTCCAAAATTAGTATTAATTTTGCATTTTAAGTGGGATTTCATTTCGTAACACATGATAGGCATCTGACCATGGATTACTATAAAAAATATCTTCTTAATCGATTTTCTCAGGACCGCCCGTTTAACCCTATTTTTGAGAAAGCTGTCTGTTGCGCCGTAGACAATTATGGTGCGGATGGACGATTTACTCTTTTGCTTTTTCTGGGGAATGAGTGTTATGAGTGTGTATGCGTCGCCAATGATAAGAAACAGGTCAGGATTGATGCGCTCAAGTCGATACGGCATGATCTGAAAGAAGTTTTTTCGAACGGATCGGTGCCGGAGGATATAGCTGTCAAGTACGATTACGCCTACTTTTTGAAAGATAACAGGATCGATTATGATTCTTATTACGACTCCCATTATCCGGAACTACTCGCTTATCGACAGCTTATTGAAAGTGCATTATCGGGCGTGAGTGTTTCAGGAAGTGCTGATAGAGTTTATGTGGCGGGAGAATTTACATCCCGAAAAGCAGTGTTGTACAGTTTGCAGCAGAAGCTGGATGTAACTATAATTCCTGTATATATCCCGGAGAAAGTCAACACCCGTTCACGCTTTTTATTTTCGGATGATATACTGAATCTTCGTCCTGATACCTCAGTTTCCGGATTGTCGATCGTTGATATAATACGTCAGCGAGGAATGGACTTATTTATTCCTGACGATGCCGCGACGCTGGACAGCAGATTCGTAAATGATACGCTATGGCGCGACCTTCTGCCCGATGACTCAACGGTATGTCAGATCGGGGGAGTAGACTGCCACTATGTAAGGCTTACCTGTGAGGTAGACATATTCAATAACCTGATTGCCCGTTCTGTGACCGCGGAAGGAGGTAAAAAAAGCAATCTTCTTTTTGCACCCTTCGGCAGTGTCGCCGTCAAGCAGCCGGCACCTCGCCGCAATACAGTACCGTCCGCTTCCCCGGCACCGCCTGCTTCCCCGGCACCGCCTGCTCCGTCGGTACCGCTTGCTGCGCCGGTATTGTCCACTCCGCCGGAACGACCTGCCCGACCGGATAAACGCCGTGACCAAACCAATAATAATCGCCCCCGGAAAGTAATCTTCAATCCGCAGCCATGCGGTATCAGTTATGCCGAGATTGACGGCATATTCCCAAAACAGGACTTTGAGGTAGGTCCGAACGGTAATCCTCTTGGTCTGGATTTATTGGATTTCGATGTAAAAGACGGCATGATCAGAAGTTACTATGATTTGTTCGGATCTCACCTCGTGGATGTGGAAGAAATCCTCATACGTGACCCGTGGTTATATCGGCATTGGCAGATGGACAACCTGATTCAGTTGATCGCTACCATCAAACAGGTTAACGAAGAGCCGGCAAATAAACAGCTGAAGAGGGTTCATGTCCACACCATTCCGCCATTCCGCGGATACGCCGACAGCAGGCAGGAATATACTCCTGAAGATGCTTTGGCAAAGTTCACAAGCGACTTGGAAAGGCTCCGTAATGACTTGGCACAGGTAGGGATAGAATTTACCTACACGTTTACCGCAAGTGACAAGGAATTTCACGACCGCTGTCTGATTTTGAGCAACGGGTGGTTTATAGGTCTTGGTAAAGGACTGGATATCTTTCACCGTCCGAAGAATAAATTTGAAGGGCGGCGTTGTTGCGAGACCACTATACATGCCGTTCCGGTAGCAAGCAGAAAAGTTGCAGAACGCAGACAAAAACCGATACAGAAATGACCGATTTATTATCACTTATAAATAACGTTCCGCTTTCAGGATGTCAAAAAGAGATTGACTCCCAGTTTCAATCCATTTCCAATCATGAAAATGTGATGAAACTGGCGGTGTTGGCATCGTTCTTCCTGAAAGACTCCATTGATATCATTCGGCAAGTTGATCCGAAGAAATTTCTCGAATCCCTTCGCGACGAACTTGAAAAAGAGGTGAAGGAGGCGCAGGCTTTAAGTGAGAGCCGCGACATGTACATGGAACATTTGGAGAAGAATCGTGAACTTATCGCACACTTCGAAGCCCGTAAAGCTGAGCTTCAACGGATTTCTGCCGAACTGGAACGCCTGCTTAAAGAATATGATAACATATTGGGTGATATGGCGGTGGAGCGGTGTAACAAATCAATTGCCGAGATAGAAGCACTGCTATAACGATATGTCACATCTCCGGATATTCGATATTTGCCGTGAAGGAACCCATGTCCTGGGTCCCGGTTGCCGTTATGTGATATGGACACAGGGATGTGACAAACAGTGTCCCGGTTGCATTACTCCTGAAAGCCGGTCGCCGGAGGACGGATATATTGTGGAGAGTGATGATCTGGCTGCCGATATAATCCTTTCGGAAAAAATCGACGGCATCACGATCAGTGGCGGCGAACCTTTCCTGCAGGCGGAAGCCTTGACCCGATTGCTGGAACTCGTCAAATCGCACAGACCCGAGCTGACGGTCATCGTTTATTCCGGTTACACCTTCGGTCAATTAAAAGAGCGAGAGGACTGTAGACAGCTGCTCGAATATACCGATGTATTGATCGATGGTCCTTACATACAGGAATTGGATGACGGTAAAGGTATAAGAGGATCCGGCAATCAACGGATCATATCACTGACCGGTCGTCTTGATCCCTTCATCAAGACAATGTGTGACGGAGAAAGAAAAGTTCAATATCTACTTGACAAAAATGGCACGGTTACATTAATCGGAGTGCCGCATAACAGCTAAAATTTACACCTATGAGCAGAGATATAAAGGGAACATCCCTCGATGAATTAAATGATGGACTTGAACGCGCTGTACGTCGTTGTAAGTCACAGTTGCTTAGTGAAATTTCTAATGCGGAAGCCAGAGCGGTAACAACTGCCATACGCACTGCAAACGACAATATCCGGTGGGCACAGAAAGAAATCAATTCACGGATGGATTCGGTGAACCGTACTCTTACCAACCGGATTGAGGCTACTCAGCGGCAACTCGGCGCACGCATCGACGACCAGGCACGTCGCACCGCCGAGGAACTTCAGCGGCTGGATTCACGCCATACAAGAGCACTTATGGATCTTACCGATGCTGTCTTTGATGCCATGGAGGCACAGGATGCCCGCATAGAAAAAGAGGTAAGCAGGCTCGACCAGAATATCGGAGTGCTTTCAAAAGGTCTGAAATCGGTAAATGACGGTATGCGTGACCTCGCCGCCACTACTAACCGGCGGTTTAACGAGCAGCAACAGCAAATTACAGCCATTCAGGGCGACATAAAGAAAATATTCGAGCGTCAGGCTGCCGATACAAATGCCAGGCTTTTGGCTGCCGGGACGGCGCTTGCTCTTCTTGATGCGATTCGTGAACGTACGGATGTGGAGCGTTTCGCTCCCCGCCATATGCTTGAAAGCATAGCGCTCAAAGAAGAACGTCTGCGTAACATAGCCCGTAATCCGGATTCCTGTACTATCACCGATGCCAACAATCTTATTGACGAGGCTTTGGTGATGGAGAATGAGGCGATACGGCGCCGCAATGAATGGGAACCTCTTCATAATGCGGCTCTTTCATCGGCTCTCGCAGTGCTTCAGTTGCTTGAAAAGTCGGAAACCCTCAAGGTGCCGTCGCTGTACGACGACAGTGAGGAAGATCTCAAAGCTGATTACTGGACTCACGGGAAATACGGAGAAACACTCCGGGAGATACGCCGTATCAAGGACGAGATTGAAAAAATGCCGGTGGACAAAGAACGCCTCCAGCAACTACGGACTCGTGTGGACGAACTGCAGCGTCAATCGGAGAATCTGATTATCGAGGCTGCCGAGCTGGGAACTTTGAGCGAACAGCGTGTAATCATTTCAAATGATGTGCTTAACGCAATGGTGCGTCAGGGCTGGGAACTCAAGGGTGATCCTGACTATATGGGTGGTGAGGAAGAAAGCGACTGGCGCGAAGGCACGTTTGCCGTCCTCACAAAGCCCGGTACCGGTGAAGAGGTCTCCATTCTGGTTCTTCCCGAAGAGAAAAACGGCAAGAAGGGAAATCAGATCATTTTCCACCGTAATGACGATCTTCAGGAGTCGGCAGGTGTATTCCAGACACGTATGGAGGAGATAAAGCGTGAGATAGAAAAGAGCGGATATAAGCTTGGCGCCTTACGTGAGCCGAAGCATGGTGGCGACGGTAAGATCGATCAGCTCCGGTCGCGCGACGGAATGCGGAGTAAAGGAGCTGCACGGAAACTCCAGCAAACTCTTTCCGGTAATTAATTATGGCAACGCGTAGAATTGAAACTTTAGACATAGACCATCGCCGCCTGTTCACTGCTATTTATGGGCAGAACAGTTCCGGCGAGGTGTATATAACCTCCGACATGCGGGTTCACAACCTGCGTGAGGCTCTGTATCTATATCTCAAGCAACAAGGATATACTACGGTTTTTTACGACGACAAGGCTTTCTCTTATGAAGAGGAACCTTTGATGCGATTCTTTAATTTTACCGCCCGACAGAGTGAGCAGAACGTTCAGCCTCAGCGTCGTGATTTCTTTCGCGGGAAAGGACCCATGAGCCGTTCACGTGATCTGAATGCTGTGTCGGGTAATCAGCCGCCGCAAAATGTCAACGAATCGCATCACGATTCCATTGTGGTGGAAGCCGGTGGAAATCAGCGACGGTTTATAGTGCATCAGGAAGAGGGGTTCTTCAAAAATGTATTCTCATATACCCGGCGCAATCCGCAGTCAAAGCTCGCCGTCATATTTGTGTCGCCTGCCACTCTTAAATTCGAGGATGAGCAGCGGCGGGTGATAATTAACCAATGGAATGAGCTGCAGCAGAATTTTGTCAGAAATCATCTGGCGTTACGTATCGTTACGCTTTATGACTATGAGACACCTCGCCGATTTGCCGACAGCTTCAATTCCGCCTCCGACGAACTGTTTCTCCTTGACCCGTTCAAAAGCCTTGTCCTGAACGATATAGGAAGCGTTGACGGAGAAATATCGGGACAAAATAACGGTCCGAAACAACACGACAATACCGTATTCTTTCTCGGGGGACCGGAACGAGATGAGATTAACAATTTACTGCAACGCCGCAGACTGATGGAACCCGGAGGGCTCCCCCATCTGTTCGGTAAGATTAAATGGGATCATATAGTGTTACGCCTCTGGCAGGGAGAGAAGCATAACGGCAGAGAGATTACTCTCATAAAGGAGATGCTGACAACTCCTTATCTTGATGAAATAATCGAAAAGATGGATACCGTCAAGGCAATCGATCGCCTGAACGCGCTCGAAGGCATCGATAACATAAAGGAGCAGTTCGCCCTTTACCGTAAAGCTCTGATAACACACCGGCGCGGCGAGGGGAGCGGGCGATTCCGTCCCCATATGGCGCTGATGGGTAGTCCGGGTACCGGTAAGACCACTGTAGCACGGTTGTTCGGTGACATTTTGCGTGAAGATGGTCTCCTGCCGAAAGGACACTTTGTAAAGGTATCAACCGACGAACTCATAGGGCAATATGTAGGTGAAACCCGTCCCAAGACCCGCGCGGTCTGTGAAAGAGCCCGGGGTGGTGTGCTGTTTATTGACGAGGCTTACGGTCTGATGACCGGGTCAAACAGCCACGGGGACGTGGATTATGGAAAGGAGGCGATAGAGGTCCTGATTCAGTTCATGGAAGATAATGACGATTCATTGGTTATACTTGCGGGGTATACCGATGATATCAACAACCTGATTGATGAAGGGAATGCCGGTTTCCGCCGCCGCTTTAATGAACTGGGATTTTTCTATTTCCGCGATTATTCGCCGGAAGTTCTGTATAACATCTCATCCAGGATGATCAAAATGCCTGTTACGGATGAATTCCGTAAGGCTCTGAAGGGAATCATACGCTATAAGTGGGCATACCGCAATAAGAAATTCGGCAATGTCGGCGACATGGAGAATCTGGTAAACCTCATAACCAGTCATTACAAGTCACTCAACACGTCCGAACCTCTCGATGTGAAGCATTTGCCGGATGACCTCCGTCTGCTTGTTGATGACTCGGTGCTTAATGCCGACGTGCTTTTGTCGGATCTCAATGGCATCCTGGGGCAGGAAGGGGTAAAAAAACTTGTCGGTAAACTCTTCAAAAGAGTAGTGGCTGACCGCATCAAGCTGCGAACCATGGACGATTTCATGCCTGCGATGCCGAAACTTAACTTCCTGTTTACCGGAAATCCCGGCACCGGCAAGACAACAATAGCACGTATTATCGGCAGGGTTCTGCAGCGTCTGGGTATTTTCCCCCCGACCAAGGGTGATGTAATCACAGAACTCACGGGTAACGACCTTTTACCCTATTCGCCGGCTGATATAAAGAAACTGTTCGAGGATAATATAGGTAAAGTGCTGTTCATCGATGAGGCGTATCAGTTGCGTGAAAGTTCACGTGTGGTTGCCGACATAGTAGCCAATATCACAAATGAGGATTTCAAGAATAAGTTGTCGGTGATAATGGCTGGTTATCCCAACGACATGCAGCAGATGATCAATACCAATGCCGGCATGAGCCGGCGCTTCCAGGAGATACCGTTCACTGACTACACTGATGAACAGCTCTATGAGATCCTTCAGCGCATGGTTGCTGCCAAACCACATACTATGATGGACGCCGCACAGTGCCGCGATGCCGGAATCGGATATTTCGCGTCTATACCCCGCGACCGCAACTTCGGGAACGCCGGTCTGGCGGAGGATCTGCTTAATACACTTACCGACAACCGCGATTCACGTTTTGTCGATGCCTCGCCGGAGGAGCAGGCAAATCCGGAGTTCGCGCAACGTATCTTGCCTGAAGACTTTCCTAATTACACCGCAACCGCGCCGCGACCGGCTTCGCATCCCACCTCATCCCGGACCAACAGCGTGTCACCGGTGTCAGCCCGTTATGACGGTATTCTTGATTGTACCGCGGGAGAACACGGTTCATTGGTCAGTACAGGAGGCGACATATACTCTTCGGTGGGATTGATAGAGAGCGGTCAGTCAAGTGGCACTGCTTTTATCATTTCGGTTGCAAACCGGTATATCATGACTGCCAGCCACGTGGTGGAAGGGCACGGTAATTTCACGTTTACCCTCAATATGCACAACAGTATTCACCGGACCGATGCGCATCTGTTGTGGAATAATCCCGACCATGATTTTGCAATCCTCGAAGTGGATTCACTTCCGGTGGAAGCAAAACAGTTCGGTTTTGACACGACCACACCCCGTGATCCGGCTACTCCTCTGCGTATCATCGCTTTCCCGCTTGGCACACAAGTCTCAAACAAAGCAGTACTCACCAGCGGTGTCATCTCTAATTATGAAATTAATCTGGGCGTACGCAACGAGAACGGAACTGCCAGAAGATTTAACGCAATCCGTACAGAGGCTCAGGCAACTCACGGGTCTTCCGGTGGTCCGGTGGTGCTTGCCGGAACTATGCGTGTAGTAGGTGTTTTGCATGGCGGCATGAATGAAAACGGATTCTTTATGAACCTTGCATCCGATATCGCTCAATTGTTTAACGAATCAACTCTCCAGATAGTAGCAGAATGAATCAACGATCATCAAATACATGTCCGGTTTGCGGGACCGCCCTCGCTGACGGAGTATGTTCAAAGTGCGGTTATCTCCGCATAGTATTCCCCGGTACACTGCCTGAGTCGGTGAAGGCGCAGGAGTCTGCTCGTATAGCGGCGGCGAAACAGACATTCAGCGAGCTCAGTCAAACCATCGAAACCAACAAAGTTGCGTTGGGAAAAGTGAGTAAGGAGAAAGAAGAACTGGAATCCAGAATCAGAAATCTTACTGACGATTCAAACCGGATAAATGCACAGTTACGTGATTCAGGCGCACAGTTACGTGATATCACCGCACGGTTGAAAGATACAGAGTCAAAACTGAAGCGTGCAAAATCCGAGATTGATGGTCTGACTGATGTAGTAGCTTCAAAAAATGCCGAGATTGCCCGACTTGAAAAAGAAAAAAGTGATCTCGCGAAACGTCCGGTTGTCACAAAAGCTTTCCTCATCCTTAAAGATGACGGTGAACTGTCGGTTCTGCCCGTGATGAACGAACGCAAGTATTATGCCACCGGTCCCGGTCTGAGTCTATGTCCTGTTCCTGAAAGCCAGATTCACGTGCTTCCGGTCATGACTTCTACCCGTGTGGCTTTCAGCATTGAAAAGAACGACTCGGGAGCATATCGTCTTACCGACCTTGCAGGAACTCTGCGCAGTTCCGGAGCTAAGAATGGAAATAAATTCAGGCTCACGCAAGGTGTAACTGTCCGGATTGACGGCTGTGACATGGAGCTCCATTTCTCCGTCAGCCAGTCATGAATATTTAATCCTCACTGAATAATAGAAAAATAAACCATATAATCTTCAGAAAAAATGAGTTATAACTTGCATTGGAATCCGAAACATCCCGGTCATATCATATATATGCTTGACCTTTCAGGCTCGATGGGCCGTAAAGTCAATAACCAGCGTCTTGTCGACATTGTCCTTGAAATTGTGCAGAAACTTTTCCGCTCGCTGAAAAACGAAATTATGAACGGCGACGAAGTGCTTGACCTTTTCTCTGCGACAGTAATCGGCTACCACTCCGATGTATTCACTCTCATGGAATGTAAGGATTCCAGAGAATTCAACAGATTTTTCAACGAAGCGCGTCGCCGTGGATACATCTTCAATACCAAGGAGGGTGGTGAAGCCGAACCTAAGTGGCAGACATTCATGGCTGATGCTTTTGATGCTGCTGCTGCCGATATCCGCAAGTGGATAGCCGGTCAGCAAGCCAAGGGTATTCCCACTCCGGCACCGGTAGTGATAAACATTACCGATGGCGAACCCTACGAGCAAAAAGACTATGCTTTCGACAAGGCTCTTGCGGCTGCCAACCGTTTGAAATCTATCTCCACACCTGATGGAAATGTCGTTCTATACAATATCCATTTTTCGCCTGATGTTAATGGTCAGAAGGTTGTTCTGCCCGACACGGCACCTTCAGGCAGGAATGCCCGTTTCCTTTTCGAAGCATCATCTGTCATACCTCCGGCACTGGTGGATACGGCAAAGAATGTTGAAGAGTGGCGCGGTTATCGCATTACTCCTAACAGCCGTGCGATGATTTCAAATGAAACACAGACCAAATCATTGCTGATGTTCATTTCGTGGGGTACCTCTACAGGAGGTGTCACTACCGATCTTGTACGTCAGCTTGAACCCGAAAAACCCCGTTGATGATTCCTTCGGTTAACATACTGACTGCTTTTAAGACTTCGAAATACGGTTCAAAAGCGTCAAATTGCGCTGACAGCTTTGCCATCTCGTCCGACGGCTTGAAACTTGCCGTTGCCGACGGGGTGTCGAAGTCGTATTTGCCCCGGCTTGTAGCGCAGGCTCTTACCGATTATTATGTCAATAAGGAGATTGCCCCCGAAGAAGTTTTTAACGACCGGAACGCCACAGAACTTCTCTCGGCGGTAATTGCCTTCTGGCAGGCAGAATCAGAGAAATTTGAGAAATCTGTCGATGAGGATACTGCCTATGATCTGGAATATCAAAGGGAGCTTTATGGTATGGGAGCGTCCACTTTCGCCGGTATTACTCTGCAGTCCGATAGATATTCGTTCGATGTTTTAGGAGATTCGTGTATATTTCTTATTCCACGGAATGAAGAGGAGAATCCTTCGTTGCTGACAAGTATGCCCGCACGGGTCGATACCGGGCAGGAACATCCGTTCATTTGCGATTTCGGAGTTCATCCTCACTTCCTTGACACAAATGGCAGAATTGTAGGCGAAGCTCTTGCAGGTTCGGTAAAACCGTTTGACGGATTTATAATTCTGGCAACTGATGCCATGGCTGACTGGATCTGTCGCCATTATACGCGTGAAAACGGCTTGCAGCTAATTCAGACATTCATGGAGCTCGGGACTCAGGAAGAGTTCGACAACTATATCAATCAGCTCCGTGATGCTGATTTGAAGAACGATGATGTAGCACTAGTTATAGCAGAGGTTAAATTAGACCAATTTGCCCAATCAGTCCAATCAGTCCAATCTGCCCAATTAGTCCCATTAGCCTTGTTAGTCCCATCAGCCCAATTAGTCAAATTGGTCCAATTAGCCCAATTGGAAACACCTCCCGTGATCAACCGGGAGATACCGGAAGAGACCCCTCATTCAGAATCACCCAAAAGGCAATCACCTTTTTCAACACTTAAAAAATGGCTCGGATTAGATTAAAAACGGCTGAAGGTATGGACATCAGAGACGCTGTACTCGATTCCTCCAACATCCTGCCTTCACAATTGAAAGGATACAGCTCTCAATTGACAGCCGATGGCGAGGCATATGCCCTTAAGGGGGGATTCGCGCTTAGCATTAAAGTCATTAAAAGCGGTAGCAAGGCAATGTGTCTTCGTTGTTGGGTGGACGGTAAGGCTGATGAATCCCAGATCGATTATCTGGAAGAAGTGGCTGGTGTGATACATCGTAACTCCGACAAAGAGTGTCCGTATTTTATTGATTTCAATATTGTCGAGCGACTTCTCCGCGTCAATGGTGTGGAACTGCCCGGGTTGCTGATGGACTGGGTGGAAGGTGAGACACTCAACAAATATGTCATGGCAAACAGCGGTCATTCAGCGACTCATATCCGGCAGCAGGCTCGAAACTTTGCCAAAATGTGTGATGTGTTTAATCGGCGCCAGATATGTCATGGCGATCTTTCTGCCGTCAATATCATCGTGCGTCCTGACGGTAGCCTGAGAGTTATCGATTATGATTCACTATATGCTCCCTCAATGGGACGCAAACGCCAGTTTATTGCCGGTATCAAGGATTATCAGCATCCTAAACGTGAGGCGGCTTCCTATTATGAAACATATACCGACTATTTCTCCCAGCACATAATCTACACAGCGCTGCTGATTATGTCGTATGATGCAAATGCGCGTCCCAAACAACAGCTTAAGAATCTGTTGTTCTCGGAGAATGACCTGGTTTCTCAGTCAAAATTCCGTACGTCAGAGGTCGTAACCAAAGCGCGTAAATTGAATGTAGCCGAGATTAACTCCGAACTCGATATAATTGAAAAAGCTCTTGGAGGAGCTTTCAGTGCCGTCCCGCGGCTGAGTGTGTCCGGTTTTGTTGATGCTCCTTCGGTTCTGAAGATGCCTTACTGCACGGCATGTGGAGCTAAATTCCCGGATGACCGGTTGAATTTCTGTACACAATGTGGCAATAAGAGATTGGAAATTAAGAGATGAGTCAACTATATGAGCGAAAATAGAGAAAAAACCGGTTATGACGATCTTTTATGCCCTTGCGGAAGCGGGAAACCTTTCATTTACTGTCACGGTAGGGATGATCTTATTACTGCACTTAATATATTATCGCATAGGGATAACTGGAGATGTTGTCCGGTGTGTGGATTTAACAACACATATGATGATGAGCCATATCCGGTAAACTATTGTGGAAAATGTGGTTCCCCGTTACATGAGGATTCAGAATATAGTTTAAGTGAAGGAAAAGATGTATTAGTTCCAATACGTTATTGTATTGTAGACGAAAATTATTATAACAAGCTTAAAAAAGAAAAGCGAAACCTGGAGAACAAACTAAGTGAAATCAACGAAGCAGCTGAAGCCGAACGCGACCGAGTAAGCAGAAGTGTATTTGCCAAGATAGGAAATTCCGGATTTCTTAATACTGTTGAAACCATTTTGAAAAAAGGACAACCGTGGTGGCGCAACTCTTAATAGCTGTAAGATATGGAAAAATTGGATTGAAAACCGGTAATTGCTTAAGAAATATTTGATATGCCCTGTACATGTAAGAATTGTTGGTTCGCACAAAACCCTGATGATGCTCACTATTGCGGGAAGTGCGGGAAGTCTCTTTCAAGAGACCATATATGGAAATTATATGATAGCTACTACTATACTCCTGTAGGAAAAAGTACTCTCAGGGAGTATAAGACGTATGAGCAGAAAGTAAAGGACTCCTGGTGGATTTCGTCATTGGATAAGTTTAAGATATGGTGGAAGAAAGACGGGGAGGATTACGCATGGATCATTGGCATGCTGTTATTTGTTGTCGGTGTAGTTTTCTTCTGCTTCAAATCTTGTTCGGATGAGGTTGCGGAGAGTGAGAAACAGAGTGGTGTGGAGAGTCAGGACACTACAGTCGTGATCGGGGAGAACGCTGTAGTAAGCACTTCCGAAACTCCGGCACAGACTCTTCCGGTGGCTGCTCCCGCAGTTTCGAAATCTTCATCCGGAAGCAGGACTTCATCCGGAACTAAGTCAACCTCCGGAACAAGCACTTCTACAACTACGAAATCTTCGTCGGGGAGCAGCACGGCACCGAATTGGCGTGATGAAGTGAAGAAAGCCCAGGCAAGACTTCCTATATATATTACTCAGGATGATTATAAACTGGAGTTGAAGTCCATACAATTCAAAGGATCTAATGTGGCGGAGTTTACTTTCATTGTCGGGCAGTCGAAATATGAAATGAATAAATCACTTCAGAAAAGTTATGAAGATATTGCCGTACGTTATGTCAAAGCCGTTAAGAAAGATTTTCCATCCTCTGTGAAGATTGAAGTGAAAATACTTGATAAACCCGGGCGTGAAATATCCACAAAAACAGTCTGATTTATTATATTTGCAGCAGCCAAATATTTAATAATTATGAAACGTAAAAAACTTGTCATTTCTACCGGCGCAGGCATAAGTGCCGAAAGTGGTATATCCACTTTCCGCGATGCCGATGGTCTTTGGGAAAAATACCCTGTAATGGATGTTGCGAGTGCCGACGGTTTTGCCCGGAATCCGGCTCTGATACATCGTTTCTATAATGAGCGACGCCGTCAGCTGCTGGAAGTGGAGCCAAATGACGCTCACCGCGGACTTGTGGAACTGGAGAAATGGTACGACACTTACGTGATAACCCAAAATGTGGACGATCTTCATGAAAGAGCGGGTTCAATGAACATCCTTCATTTGCATGGCGAACTGATGAAAGTACGTTCACTCACTCATCCTGAAAGAATATATACACTCGATAAAGACAATCTTGAAACGTCAACGGAGACACGCGATAAGTACGGTGATCCGGTGCGTCCTCACATCGTCTTCTTCCAGGAGGCGGTGCCAAACATCGAACCGGCAATAGAACTCGCCGAATCCGCTGATATATTTGTGGTGATCGGTACATCGCTCCAGGTATATCCCGCAGCCGCCTTGCTTAACTATGTAAAGCCAGGAACTCCGGTATATTATATTGATCCTCGCCCATCGGCGGTGCCGGCTCATGTACATGTGATACCTCTGCCGGCTACACAGGGTGTAAAAAAACTTATAGAAATTTTGCGTCCGAAGAACTGAAACAGCCGGCGGCATGTTGTATAGGTATACATCACACATGCTTATGGAGACCGATAGAATACTCATTGAAAATATCGACCGGTTGTGTCAGCCGTTGCCCCAGGAAAAGAAAATGCTTCCGCGGGGAGCGGGCCTCTTCCCGTCGACCGAATCGCTTGCGGAAATAATACGCCTTGTCAGGACTATTGTATTTCCTGACTTTTTCGACCGTCAGCGTTGCAGTCCCTCCATAAGAAAATGCTGTGTCGGGATGCGCGTAGAGGATCTTTACCGCAAGCTACGCAGTGAGATTTCGCATGCTTTACGTTTCGATCATGACCGGTCGGGTGACGAGGCGGAGAATGATGCCCGCGGACTTGCATTACGGTTTATAGAATGTCTTCCCGATATCAGGGAACTGCTATACACCGACGTACAGGCAATCTTTGATAATGATCCGGCGGTGGATAACTATGGTGAAGTGATATTATGTTATCCGGTGGTGCAGGCAATGATTCATTACCGCACTGCACATGCTCTGTTAGGACTCGGGATTCCCGTCCTGCCGCGTATGCTTACCGAGATGGCACATTCCACCACGGGGATCGACATACATCCCGGAGCTACGATCGGACGTTATTTTGCCATTGACCATGGTACAGGCGTGGTAATCGGAGAAACTTGTGTGATAGGGAACCATGTAACCATCTATCAGGGTGTAACTCTCGGAGCCAAAAATTTCTCGCTTGACAGCCAGGGTCATCCTATAAATATACCACGCCATCCTATTCTGGAGGATAATGTGACGGTTTATTCCAATTCCTCGATACTGGGTAGAATCACCGTAGGACGTGATTCCATAATCGGAGGAAACGTTTGGCTTACACATTCAGTTCCTGCCGGGTCAAGAATCATGCAGAGCCGTCCGCTTACACCAAGTCTCGCAGAATCCAACCTATAACCACATTTTAAATTATGTCAAGAATTTTCAACAGCCTTACCGAGCTGATCGGTTCCACTCCATTGCTCGAAGTCAAAAGAATAGAACAGTCAGAAAACCTTAACGCGCGGGTGCTCGTCAAGATTGAGTCGTTCAATCCGGGTGGAAGTGTAAAGGATCGCGTGGCATTTTCCATGATTGAAGATGCTGAAAAATCAGGAAAACTTAAGCCGGGGGCTCTGATTATTGAGCCGACGAGCGGTAATACAGGTATCGGGCTTGCCTGGGTTGCATCGGTCAAGGGATACCGTCTGATACTTACCATGCCTGAAACTATGAGTGTGGAGCGTCAGAAACTCCTCAAGGCGCTCGGCGCGACATTGGTTCTGACACCCGGTAAAGATGGTATGGGTGGAGCGATACGTCGTGCCGAAGAGCTGCAGAACGAGAATCCCGGTTCGATTATACTTCAGCAGTTCTCTAATCCGGCAAATCCCGCGATACATACCCGTACAACTGCCGAGGAGATATGGCGCGACACTGACGGGAAAGTCGATATTATAGTTGCCGGAGTAGGTACTGGAGGTACATTGTGCGGTACAGCGACCCGACTCAAGGAGTATAATCCTGCCATAAAGGCGGTTGCTGTGGAGCCGGCTGCTTCAGCCGTTCTTTCAGGCGAAAAACCCGGACCTCACAAAATACAGGGAATAGGAGCCGGATTCATCCCCGGGAATTATGATGCATCGGTAGTTGACGAAATATTGAAGGTTACTGATACCGAGGCTGTAGGTGCGTCGCGATTACTTGCCGCGGAAGAAGGATTACTTGCCGGTATTTCGTCGGGAGCTGCACTTTACGGCGCTATAGTCGAGGCGCGTAAACCCGAGAACGCAGGTAAGACGATAGTTGCCGTTTTGCCTGACACCGGCGAGCGTTACCTGTCGACAGTGCTGTATGATTTCGATGACTATAAAGCGTGACAGCTGATATAAAAAACGAAACACCCGGCTTGCCATTTTGGAATGAGGCAAGCCGGGTGTCTTGTTATCGGGTGGGTTTATTCAGCGTTGGTGTCATGGATGACCGGGAGTTTTGCATGAATGCTGTGATCCAGCGAAATCAATGTTTCCGTACCGGTAACACCGTGAATATTCTGGATACGGTCATTCAGAAGTTCCATAAGGTGAGCGTTGTCACGGGCGTAGAGCTTGAGCAGCATGGAGTAGGGTCCGGTGGTAAAATGACATTCTACTATTTCAGGTATTTTCTGGAGCTCGGTAACGACGGCACGATACATGTTGCCTCGTTCCAGACGTACCCCGATATAGGTACAAGTGTTATAGCCAAGTGACTTAGGATTGACATTATAACCGGAGCCGGTGATAACCTTCATGTCTATCATCTTCTGTATACGCTGGTGAATCGCCGCACGAGACACACCGCATTCAGCTGCGATGTCTTTCGAGGGAATACGGGCGTTGCCCATAATTATCTCGAGAATCTTCCTGTCGAGATCATCGATCTTTTCCATGTGTAAATTAAATAATCTGGTTATATAGGTTATTAGATTTGTGTGACAAAATTAGCAAATTTTTTTTATTCCGCCAAGTGAAACGTTTTCGATATCGGCTCCGGGATTATAAAATGTACCTTAAATAGGCGTACAAGTGCCATTATGATATAACACCGTCCCGTATCCTGACCAGGATACGGAACGGTGTAAAACGGGTTATAGTCACCAAAAATTATTGAGCGTCAACCTCAGTTACTTCTACTTCAAATACAAGCGTTGAGCCGGCGGGAATAGAGCCGGTAGCACGGTTGCCATAGCCAAGAGATGCCGGAATATAGATCACGTATTTTGATCCGGGTGACATCATCTGGAGTGCTTCAGAGAAGCCGGGAACAGTCTGGGTGGGAACAAACGAAACTGCTTCGCCATTCGAAGAATCGAACTCGGTTCCGTCAATCAGACGACCGGTATAGATGGTTTTTACACGGTCGGTAGGACCGGCGGGATTGCCTGTACCCTGTTTGATGACTTTATATGCGAGACCGCTCTCTGTCTGTTTGATTTCAGGATCTTTGGAGATCTGATCTTTAATGTAAGCTGCGCCCTTTTCTTCGTTTTCTTTTGCTGCGGTAGCTGCGGCTTCCTCAGCAGCTGCCTGATCGGCGCGACGTTTTTCCATTATTTTCTGCTGTGCTTCCGACATCAGACGGTTAGCTTCTTCCTGAATAGCCTGCATGTCACCTACAGTGTCAGCCATGAATGCTTTGGAGAAGGCTGCAAGGAAACGTGAGCGGTCAATAGCGATACCTGCTTCTTCCATTTCAATGAGCTGGTTGTTCAGCTGAAGCGCGATACCGAGACCCGAGAAGTAACCGCGAGCGGCGGTATCAGCCATGATAACCTCCTTGAAGCCACGTACTACATCGGCTTTCTTAAAGTGATAACGTTCGCTTTCAGGGATGCTCTGGAAGTTCATGCACAGATATGAGCCGTGACTTTCGCCAATTGCTGTAGAAAGCGAATCCTCAAAAGAACTTGCTGCACCGGAATGTCCGCAGGATGTAGCAGCCATCATGGCTGCTACTGCGCCGGCTGCAAGAAATAATTTCTTCATCTTAAATGTTTTATTTTTATGATTTGGTTCTTCAATAATTTTATTGTTGTGGCAGGACTCTGATCAGTTCTACCGTAAAATCAAGAGCTGCTCCCGGTGGAATACGTGAACCGGCTCCGCGGTCGCCATATCCGAGGTCTGCCGGAATATAGAGACGGTAAAGACCGCCGGGCTTCATCATTGTCAGACCTTCGGTGAACCCTTTGATAAGTCTGCCGGCGGGAAATGTCACCGGTTTACCCTGGGTATTATCAAATTCAATGCCGTTGGCGAGTCTGCCCACATAATTGACTTCCACCATGTCATCGGAGGTAGGCGAAACACCTTCCCCTTCGGTAATGACTTCGAATATCAGCCCGTCGGGAAGGACAGTCACACCCGGAATGGCTGCTTTTTCCTTGAGCCATTCAGCCTGTTCCTGCGCGAATACCTCGTCGGTAGCCTGAAGAGACTGTACGCGCTGTTCCATATATTGGTTGGCGGAATCAAGCGTGAAACCGGTCGGTTTTCCTTCGAGTGCAGTGGACAGATAATTGAAAAAGGCTTGGTGGTCAACCTCCACTCCCAGACTCTCCACCTCTGCGAGACGCTGTAACAGCGACGGACGGAGATGCTGAGCCCAGACTGTGGCGATTGCTGCAGCCGCTGAATCGGCAGGTGTCGCGTCAGCGGCTACCGGTGCCGATGCATGTGCTACGGGAGCGCATATGACGGCTGCCAGTCCTATGATTGCCGCTGTACCCGGTTTCATAATACCTTAAGCAATTCTACGTCGAATATAAGGGTTGCATCCGGACCGATCACGCCACCGGCTCCCTGCGGACCGTATGCAAGTGCCGAAGGAATATAAAGACGCCATTTCGATCCTGCCTTCATGAGCTGAAGAGCTTCTACCCAGCCGGGGATAACCTGAGTTACACCGAAAGTAGCGGGAGCGCCGCGCTCTACAGAACTATCGAATACAGTGCCGTCGATCAGGCGACCCGTGTAGTGTACTTCAACACTGTCGGTAGCCTGTGGAACAGGACCATCACCTTCGGTCAGAACCTCATACTGCAGACCGGTAGCAGTCACTTTAACTTCGGGACGTTTTGCGTTTTCGGCAAGGAAAGCCTCACCGGCTTCACGGTTTACACGACCCATTTCAGCCGCTTCTTTCTGTTGGCGAGCCTGCATATCGGCGAAGTAACTGTTGATCACCTCTTTCGCTTCGTCAATAGTCATTTTGGCAGGTGTACCTTCATAGACAGATGCTACGGCGTCGGCGAAGTCGCCCGGAGTAATCTGCTGTATACCTGATGCCTTGAAGTTGTAACCCATGCTCAGTCCGAGAGCGTAGCTCAGACGGTCGAGCTCCTGTGTGTCATTGGTTTTAATTTCGTTGCTCATATTGTCATTTTTTTATGGTTGCAAAGTTAGGTGAAATATTTGGCGCCGCTTCAACATTTTAACAAAAAAATATTAAAAAGCCGGAATGACGCATATGTTTCATTGTGAGCATAACGTTTCAGCAAGCAAAAAGTCGCATCCGAAATCGGAATTCCTCACACTCAGCAGATAATATAGGTGTTATGCTTAACGTTATTATATCATGACTGATACACGACGAAAGCTGGTGTTCGCCACCAACAACAAACATAAACTCGACGAAATCCGCCGCATCGCCGGTGATAGCCTGGAAATACTGTCGCTTTCCGATATAGGATGTTTCGATGATATTCCCGAAACTGCTGACACGCTGCGCGGAAACGCTGAAATCAAGGCGCGTTATGTGCGTGACCGCTATGGTATCGACTGTTTTGCAGATGATACCGGGCTGATGGTTGATGCCCTTGGCGGCGAACCGGGTGTATATTCAGCCCGTTATGCCGGTCCGGCTCATGATTCGGAGGCAAATGTAGCCTTGTTGCTGACACGTCTTGCCGACGCGGATGATCGCCGGGCACATTTTTCCACAGTCATTGCTGTGACTGAAGGGGAATCGGTGCGCTTCTTCGAAGGGAGTGTTTACGGAGTGATCACTAATGCACGTCATGGCGACAGTGGTTTCGGATATGACCCGGTGTTTCGTCCCGACGGAGAGACTCTGACGTTCGCCGAAATGGATGCTGATGCTAAAAATGCTATCAGCCACCGTGGAAGGGCTATGGCAAAATTTACAGAATACCTCAATACACTATCTTCTTCAAAATGACAAAATATATCTCCTTATTTCTGCTTACGCTACTTTGTTCTTTTTCGCTTGCCGCACAGAACACGGTAGGTGAGTGGCGCTATTTTCCCGCTTTTACCACTCCTGTTGTCGGCGTTGTCACCGGTGGTGATATGGTTTACTATGCCGCCGGCGGAAATCTGTTCAGCTATGATAAAGAAGCCGAGGAAAGTCGTTCATACTCTCTGTCAGGATTGCTGAATGATACTGATATACGTAAAATATATTATAATCCTTACGGCAAGTATCTGATGGTGGTGTATAATTCATCCAATATCGATCTTATATATGACAATGGAACGAGAGTGGTGAATTTTCCCGATATCGCCGAAGCGGATTACCGTGGTGACAAAACCATAAATGATGTGGATTTTGCGCCGGGACGTATTTATATCGGTACAGCGTTCGGACTTGTGGAGTATGATGACGTGCGGCATGAAGTTACACAATCGGCAATATATAATAAGTCAGTCAATCATGTGATGGTGTTCGATGATTATCTGATGGTATATATTCCTTTCCAGTTCCTGTCTATTAAGCGTGGGGAGCGGTTCAACGATCTTGCAAAATTCGCGGAAGTGCAGGGATGCGGAGTAAATATCGACGTTATGCCGTTGACGCGCCGAAGCATGCTCATACGCCGCACCGATACACCATCGCTTTACCTTAATGTATACGAGTACAACGAAGAAATGACAGCTTCCACAGGACGTGTTCATTTCGCGGAAATCACATCGAGCGGACCGTTGGTAGCCGGAAGTGACGGCACGGTATATTTTGTATCCGATGATGTGCTGTATGCTGTCGATGGAGAAAATAATACATTTAGCCGGGTTTCGTCATATCCAGCCGAGATTTCATCCGATATGGTTGCTGTCGGGGGCAATACCTCTGATGTATGGGCGCTTGGGAATAATGGCATCATGCGCTGGAACCTCTCCGGTGACCAGCCAGCCGTAACTATGCAGCGTTTCCTTCCTGAAAGTGTGTCAGTGCGTTCGGTAGCTTTCCTTGTGCCGGATCCCCTTACCGGTGGCATATATGCCCATAATCTCGGTCCCACCGCTTACCGCCTTGCCGGTAACGGCGAGGGTGCTGATTCTCCACAGCAGACAATGATAATTAATTCTGACGGTACATTCGAGGATGTGGCGGCTCATGATTATGTGGCGGATTATGCCTGGGCGCGTAACCGACAGATAGCTCTTGGCGTTGACCGGCCGATGGCTCCTACCGCCGTTGCACCTCATCCTACAGAACGGGGGGTATATTACCTCGCTACCGGTAACGAAGGTGTCTTGCGTGTTTCGGATGGCAAGGTGACCGGTGTGTACGACGAGAATAACTCACCGTGGCTTACCGCATTCGGGTGCCGTATTTTTGCGGTGACCTTTGATCCGGCGGGAAATATGTGGATATCCTATACTCCTCCTGAAAAATCGGATGAACCTTCACTGTGGATACTTCCTGCCGGAAAGGTGGCGCTGGATCCGGCAGATATTACACCATCCGATTGGATTCCTGTGGCTGTGGATGACTTCACTCCCGGTAAGGATGTGCAGATTCTGATCAGTCCGCGGTCAAAAACAGTATTCTGTTTCGGTCAGAATAGCAAACTCGGTCTTCTGGTAATACAGACCCGTGGAACATGGGACGATCTCTCGGATGACGCTACCTATGTATGGACATCATTTACCGATCAGGACGGAAAATCATTTGTTCCTGACCGCTTCTGCTCTATGGCAGAGGACTCGCGTGGCCGCATATGGTTAGGAACAGATAAAGGCATTATTGAATTTTCCAATCCGGCAAATGCACACGATGCCTTAATGACCGTGAACCGTATCAAAGTACCCCGCAACGATGGTACTAATTCGGCTGATTATCTTCTTGATGCCGATAGAATATATGACATAGCCGAAGATCATGCCGGACGTAAGTGGATCGCAACCGAAATGTCGGGATTATATCTGGTAAGTAACACCGGTGCCGAAATCCTGGATCATTTCAGTACCGAAAACTCCCTGCTCCACACCAATACGGTTCACTCGGTGTGCCCCGACAGGGAAACGAACACGATATGGGTGGGTACTTCCGACGGACTCTTCTCATATACATCCGATGCAACACCGGCAAAGCCTGATTTTGACGATGTGCTCGTATATCCCAATCCGGTACGGCCGGAATTCACCGGTATGCTCACTATTTCCGGTCTGATGGACGGAACGCTGCTCAAGATCGCCGATGCTTCAGGACATGTTGTGGCACAGCTCCGGTCGGAAGGGGGCATGGCTACCTGGAACTGCGAGAACGAAGCCGGTCGGCGTGTGCCCTCGGGTGTTTACTTTGTGATGCTGTCATCGGGTACCGGTGTGGATGGCGGATCCACTTCAGGAGCTGTGGCAAAATTCGTCATAGTGAACTAAACTGCGGCTTTGACGGTTGATGTAGACAGAATAGAATACTAGTAAAAAATAAGATTCAGCATATATGGAACTCAGCTATAGGGACGAGCGTGACAAATGCTACGGTGCTACCGGCATGGCTATCGGTGTAGTGGTGTTTGACGGCGAGGATATGATACACGGTATAAATCTTGACGCCGATGCACATGAAATGGTAGAGTATACCGCCGATTTTTATTTTGCAGGTAATCCGCGCGTGTCGGCAAAAACGTCGTGGAATCGTATCCTTCAGAATTTCAATCTTTCCATGGGTGTGACTATTGCCAACGTTCTGTGTCGTTCGATGCTTGTCGATCATAAGGTACCGGACAGCGACATACACGACACTCTTTGTGACATGACTGTTGCCGAAGGTGAGGACACCTGTGCCCTTGAATCGGACGAGGTTAAACGCCTGTTTGATAAAAACTATAATTATCTGCTGCGTGTGTTCGCACATCGAGGCGTACAGTCGGTAGCACACGATTTCGCCACAGCTTTACAGACGTCACGACGTATAAGCCGTATGGAAATGATAGAGCGTCTGCGGGCGCTGAATATGCTCTGACGCTGCTTCAGCGACGGAAACTCAGCGGCTTAGCCGCTCCCGCAACCCGCCGGGGATTCTTACCGTCGAAAACCTGTACGCCGTTGACCCATGTGGAAGCTACTTTCCAGTGAAGAAGGTCGCCGGCGTATGGTGTCCACCCACAGCGTGTGAATGTGTCGGCATCGGTGAGTGGTGACGGATTCTCTTCGCGTTTCACCAGAACCATATCGGCTGCATATCCCGGACGCAGGAAGCCACGATGTTCGATTCCGAATATTTCAGCCGGACGGTGCGACATAGCATCAACTACGCGTACGATGCCGATTTTTCCGCTTTCGGCGAGTTCGAGCATTACGGATAGAGAAGTCTCTATGCCCGGCATTCCGGAGGCGGCATGCAGGGCGTCGCCTTCTTTATCGGTTATCAGGTGCGGTGCATGATCGGTGGCTACCGTGTCGATTATTCCTTCGGCGAGCGCACGCGTAAGCATATCTCTGTCCGACGCCTCTTTTATGGCGGGGTTACATTTTACTCTTGCACCGCGGGTATGATAGTACGATGAGTCGAACCATAGATAATGGGGACAAGTCTCAGATGTCACGTTACCGCGGTTTTTAATCGGATCAAGCAACTCAAGTTCATCGGCGGTGGATATATGCAGCAGATGTAACCGGGCATTGTATTTACGTGCCATCTCAACGGCAAGTGCCGCTGATTCGTAACATGCCTGACGGGAGCGGATTTCGGGGTGACATTCCAGCGGAATATCTTTCCCCTCATAACGGGCTGAAACCGTAGCGCGTCCTTCGCGTATAAGACGTTCGCTCTCGGCATGTACTGCAATCAGAGCGGGTGACAGGCGGAAGAGTTCCTCTATGACCGGACGGCTGTCCACGAGCATATCGCCGGTCGAAGATCCCAGAAAGAGTTTGATGCCGGCAACGCGTGAGTAATCCGCATTGAGCAGCGTAGACAGATTGTTATTAGTGGCACCGATAAAGAATGCATAGTTAACCGCGGATTTTTCTTCGCCCATTTTCATTTTTCCCTCCCATGCTTCCATAGTGACGGTTGCAGGGATCGTATTAGGCATATCTATAACGGAGGTCACACCGCCGGCTGCAGCCGCGAGTGATTCGGATGCGAAATCAGCTTTGCGGGTCAGACCCGGATCGCGGAAATGAACATGTGTATCAATTACTCCCGGAAGCAGTAATTGTCCGTGCGCGTCTATGATACATGGGGCTTCGTGACACCAGTCGTCTCCTGTTCCGATTGCCGTTATCATCCCGTTCTCGAACTCAATCCAGCTATCGGGTATGCTCACTCCTTCATTGACGATTGTCGCTGAATGAATTACGGTTAATTCGCTGTTCATTTCTTTTTGGGATATTTTTTGAATATTCCGGCGAGTTTCAGGCGTATTACTCCGAACATTGCCTCACTGAATATGCCGGTGTTCATTTTTGAAGTGCCGAGAACCCGATTTACGAATACTATCGGAACCTCCACTATTTTAAAGCCCATCAGGTAAGCCGTGTATTTCATCTCTATCTGGAAAGCATATCCTTTGAAACGGATTTTATCCAGCTCAAAAGCTTCCAGTACCCTCCTTCGATAGCACACGAATCCGGCAGTTGTGTCATGGACCGGCATACCGGTGATAATACGGACATATTTAGAGGCGAAATACGACATGAGCACCCGTCCCATAGGCCAGTTCACTACATTCACACCGGTCACATACCGTGAACCGACAGCTACATCCGCGCCTTTGATACATGCCTCCCGCAGGCGGGGCAGATCCTTGGGGTCATGCGAAAAATCGGCATCCATTTCAATGACGAACTCATATGCTGACCTGGCGAGCGCCCATTTGAAACCGGCTATATATGCGGTTCCGAGTCCCTGTTTACCCGGGCGTTCAAGCAAATGCACCCGTTCCGGATACTTAAGCATGCAGCCGCGTACTATCTCAGCGGTTCCGTCGGGCGAATTATCATCGATCACCAGTATGTCGAACGATACAGGAAGATTCATCACCGCCTCTATTATGGCGGCGATATTCTCCTTTTCGTTGTAGGTAGGTATAAGAACAATGCTGTCGGAATGTGTCGTCATTATTTATCGATATGTTAGAATTGATATGAAGCGCCTACCAGTCCGTGGAAGCCCTGCACCGGAATGAATCCGTCATCATACCATTTGCGTCCGAGAATATTTTCGCATCGGATCCACATGTTCAGATCGTCGTTGAACGCCCATGAGGCACCGAGAGAAAGATTGGACTTCACACCGAGGTTACGCTCATATAAAACATATGAAATGTCGAAAGGATCGGAATTGTTGAATTGAGTGATGCTGATACGGCGGTCACGCAGTTGCCATGAACCCGACAGCGTGAGTTGTTCAACGGGACGAACCGACAGGTTCACTTCCAGCGCCTGGCGGGCACGGTCGCGCCACATATACCATCCGCGGTCATATGAACGGTCAGGTGACATTTCGTACCGTATGGTCCCTGACAGCGTTCGACCGGCGGAATAGGAAAATTCGGCTCCAAGCAATCCGCCACGCATATCTACGGGGAGAAATACGGTCTGTGCGTTCGATATGTCAGCGGGCATCATCCATTCGTTTGCCGACGCATATCGGGCATAGAGCCGTAATGCGGCACCGCTCCACGGACCGGCTGTGAAACCTCCCTCAAGGGTCAGAGGAATGTGCGATAGTCCGTACGACATCATGGGTGATGTCTGATAGTCGATGGCGTGCATACGGGTGAGGGTATTGAAATACTCCCCGCCTCCGGCTTTTGCATAAACAGTGAAACGCCGGTCGGGAGACCAGGCGACAGTTACATCAGGAGCTATATGAAACAATTTTCCGCTGTTTGCACCGGAATAGAACGAAAGCTGTACGGTTGCGCCGATGCGTGCCGACAAAGAGCCTCCAGCCGTAGTCCAATAAGGACGGAGAGTCACCACTCCGAGCGAATGATTATCGCCCAGGTCATTGAATATGAGTCCTAAAGATGTAGAGATAGTTTCAAATTCTTCTGACGGTGTTGTCACCTCTGTCCGGCGGTTGTCGCGCTGATAGCCGAATGACGCATCAAGACCGATGGACGAGTGTTCCGACCACATGGTTTTTACACCTGCCGCGATAGTGACTGTACTCTCTTTGACACGACTGAGTTCAGCCAATTCTAACTCCGGGTAGTACCAGCACCAACCGTTTTTACCATAGCCCGACAAGCCTAAATCCACATCGGCATGCCATTCGGTACCGGAAATTTTTGAAGGTGTTGCAAATCCTATACCGAGAGTAAACGAGTCGAAGGATTGGTCTTGCATGTGAGTTTTAGTGTCAATCCATCCAAACTTTGGGGTGTTGTACCAGTCGGCTGTATAGGCTACGTTTGCACTGAGTGTACCCGGCGCAGTTTTTACGGCAGCTCTGCCCCCTGCCGAAAGCGTATTACGGCGATAGCTGAGGTTCGTTTCCGGATACGGATAATCGCGCTTGTAATTGTGACCGTCGAACTGTATCCAGGCGTTTGCCGATAAAGCCCGTGAGCGTCCGCTTATTCCTGCCGACCCGGCGAGGTTATACAGCGGGAAATATCCAAGCGCCACATAGCCTATATGCGTGGTGTCGGGTTGCAGTACCGGCGATTCCACCGGCCCGAGTAAACTTGCTTCAGGAAGTAGATTGATATTCACGCCGCGGCTTATGATGTTGAGATTTGTAGTCTCAACAGCCGGCAGGGTGATGAGTGGAGTTATGCCGAGACGGAGTGCCTCGCGTTTGACCGGCACTATCTCATGCTCTACTGTAATCTCCTGACTGAGTTGCTGCGCCTTCACCGGAAGTGTTGTGGCGAGTGAAATGGCAAGATATATGGAATTGATGAGTTTCATGCTGCTATGGTCATTATTTATCCTTGAGACGCTCGTCGATCATATTGAAAATATCCTCTTCTGTACCGGGATAGTTGTTGCGTAGACTGCGTAGATATTCATCGGCTTCGAATGTTTCGCCTTTACGGCGCAGGATGTCGCTGTAAACTATGAATCCGCGTGCCAGCCAGTAAGGTTGCGATGGATTGGAATTGATGAACTTGTCGGCAACTGTGTAAGCTTCCTGCAGTTTACCCTGATCAAGCAGCATACGCGACATGTCGACGGCGCTCCTCGATGCGAACTCATCGCCGGAAGCGTTGTCGATTACAGTCTGCCACTGAACCGCGGCTTCGTCATATCTGCCTTTTGCCGACAGAGCTTTGCCGTATGACCACCCTGTTTCCGAACGTTCGGTATTTCCCGAAGTTGAGGAGGTAGCCATATGTTCTACCGCACGTATTACGGCATCCCATTCCTCTACGGCGACGCCCTGACGCATTATCCCTAACCGTGCCTGCCGGCGTATACCGGGAGCCGATGCCTTTTGCTCAAGTACGGAGTAAGTGTCGAACGCACTGCGTGAGCGTCCCGTAGCCGATTCAGCCTCAGCCTTGATAAGCAGAGCCTCTTCGGTTATTTCTGCATCGGGATAACGGGTGACGATTTCGGATGTCAGTTCGATGGCGTTATTGTTGTCGCCTCTGTCAACCGACGCCTTTGCCATGTAGAAGAGTGCCTGCGCGCGGTGAGTGCCCTGAGGATATTCTTTAAGATATTCTGAAAGGCGATCGGTGCTCTTGTCGCGGATATACACTTTTTCAGCGGCATTGAAGCTTAGATCGTCATACTCCGACCGGTCGACTGACGGTGCGCCGGATACGGTAGCGAGGAAATCAGTCAGTTTGTCGAGAGTGCCGTCTTCAGCAGATATTCTCTTCAGATCGTCAAGTGCAAGTGTGGCTTCTTCGCTTGTCGGGTAGGTAGCTATTACCTTGCGGTAGATTTCGACAGCTTCCTGGCGTTGTCCGGCGGCAAGACGAATTATTGCAAGCTGCAGCATGCCCTTGCGTCCCTGAGCGGTGGACGGGAAACGTTCTGTAAGGTCGGTGTATGTGGCTATGGCGGCGTCCTGATTGTTAAGTGCCACATAGCTCTCTGCTTTTTCGAGCAGAGCCGAAGATACGAGCGGAGACCCCGGATATCGGGTGATCATTTCATCGAGGGTCTGTATCTTGACACGGTGTTCCCGCAGCAGCCCTTTCATTATAGCCAACTGATACAGCGGATAATCACCTGTCGACGGCGAAAGGTCGAATGCACATCGGTAATCGGCGGCAGCCGCCGAGAAGTCGTTGGCATAATACCGGCAGTCCCCCATACGTGTGTAGGCATCCGCTTCGATGGCATTGTCGGCATTACCGGCGCTTACAAATTCCTTGAAGTCAGTAAGAGCTTCTTTATATTTGCGTGAAGCGAAGCGGGCATATCCGAGATCATAAAGTGCGGTGGCGCGGTTCGGATCGGTTGAAGAAGCCGTTTTAATAAATGCTTTATATTCGTTTGCTGCCGCATCATATTGTCCGAGGGCATACAGTGCGTCGCCGATCCACAGGACCGCCTGCTTCGAGATCGATTCATCGCCACCGCGTGCCGGGGTAATGGCACATGCCGCTTTCAGGCGCTCAAGAGCCTGCGCATAGCGACCGTTGGTATAATCGCGTGTGCCGAGTACGAACAGTACGCGTTGACGCGCTTTTTCAATGGATGCGCCCGGATGCTTTATTCTCTCTATACCTGCAAGCGCCGCTTCATAATCATTTTCCGAAAGGTATCCGTTCACGAGGTAAGTCTCTACCTCTGACGCATATTTGGAGTCAGGATACTGGTGTAGGAAATCTTCGAGGATTTTCACGGTGCTTGCGAAGGGAGCCGTACCCCCTCCAATGCGTGTGACGGCATAATTGTAGAATGCGGTCTCTGATACTTCGCGACTGAAATCCATGCGGTAAGCATGTTCGAATGCCATTAGCGCGGCGTTAGTATTTCCTTTACCGCTGTATGCCTGACCGAGATAAAGGTATGCGCTCTGAGCCAAGGGTGATTCATCGGTTATGACACGTTGAAGCAGTCCGATTGCCTCGGAATAATTCCCTTTGTCGTACTCGTTCACGCCGAGAATGTATAATGCTGACGGTTCGGGAGTGTCGACCGACGCCGCATAAGTCCAAAGTAAATCCACAGCTTCACGACGTGTTTTATCGTCGGTAGCGCTGTTCCAGAGACTTTCCCCGAGAATACGTGTCATCTCCGGTGTCATTGCCGGAATACGCGGGGTCTTTATCAGTTGACGCGCGATTTTAGCTGCCTCACCCCAGTCGGATTGGCGGTATCGGATCTGAGCGGTGTAATATGGAGCTGCACATTCCGGTTCGGTTGTGCCGTTAGCTTTCGCGAAAAGACGCAGAGCCTCGGAATAATCGCCCTTGACATAAGCTATGTACCCGGTATAGAATCGCGCCGCCCGTGCATAATCCCGGGAATGTGTCAGCCGTGCGAATTCCGTGGCTGCCACGCCATAGTCACCGGTGAGCAATGCGCAGTATCCGCGCCGGTAGGCAAGGTCTTCGCGGTCGGTGCCCGCAAGCGACGACCGTGTTACCAGAGCATATTCACGCATGGCGCCCGGAAAGTCCCCTTTAGCCATGAGGCAATCCCCGATGCCGATATGGATCAATGGAATCCTGACCGAACCGGGATACTGCACGGCAAATTCTCTCAGAAGACCAAGAGCATCCGCCGAGCCGAGCCGAAGTGATGCCATTGCCGAGAGATACAGCTGTTGCTCGGCTTCGTGACCCTCGGGAAACAGTTTGGCAGCCTCGGCAGCCTGGTCGGAGGTACCTCGGTAAATACGGTCGGCATACATGAGTCCGGCACGTGCGATATAGCCGTCGGCTTCCGGACTGTTTACCTGTGCCGAAAGGTCGGCAGCTGCCGGGGCGGCGGCAACAATTACACTAAAGGTTATGAGCGCTGTGTAGTCAGTCATACGTCTTTCAGAACATTTCTACAAATGTAGTGAAACTTTTTGACGCTGACACAATAAATCGGATTAAATCAGGGAATCAGCGAGCGAAGTCAGTTGTGCGACTGTCTCGCCTGAGCATGCCGAGCGTATGGTGACCACAGGGGAGACGATCGGGCACTCTTTCAGTTCGCCGATCATTGCGGTCATAACGCGCGCTGCAGCCGGTGCCCATGAGCCGTTTTCGATAAGTCCGAATTTTCTGCGGCTTATGCCTTTAATCTGGAGATGATAGAGGAAATCATGCATCGCGGGGAATAGACCTGCATCGTAAGTGGGGGATGCGACTATGATATTACCCATACGGAATGCCTGGCTTACGGCGACTGAAACATCCTGCCGGCATAGATCCACGGTTGTTACTTTCACTCCCCGTTCCTCCAGTAATCCGGCAACATTCAGAGCTGCCTGTGCGGTGTTTCCATATATCGAGGCATAGGCTACAAGAACTCCTTCGGGGAGTTCCGGTGTATAGCTGCTCCAGAGTTTGTACAGTTCAACGCATCCGGGTATATGTTCTGCATCGATCACCGGACCATGTAACGGGCACAGGCGCTCTATTCCTTCCACAGTGGATACTTTGGCAAGCAGTTTCTGAACCTGAGGACCATATTTCCCGACGATATTGGTGTAATATCTTCTTGCTTCATCGGGCCATAGGCTATTGAAATCGCCATCGCACCCGAATGTCCCGAATGCATCGGCACAGAATAATGTACCGCTTTGGCTGTCGAAAGTGAGCATTACCTCGGGCCAGTGCACCATCGGCGCGGCTATAAACCGTAGCGTGCGCGATCCTACGGTTAGCTCGGAGCCATCGCCAACAGTAATCGTACGTTTGCTGAAATCGGTATCCGGGAAGAATTGCTGCATCATTTTCTGTGCCTGTGCACTTGCTACGATGCGAACCTCGGGATAACGGTCGAGGAATGTGGATAGCGAAGCCGAATGGTCAGGTTCCATGTGCTGCACGATGATGTAATCGACTCCGTTTGGAGCAGCCGCCTCGACATGCTGCAGCCATTCCTCGCTCCGGCGCCGATCCACCGAATCGATCACAGCGGTCACGCCCGAGTCCGATATTACAAATGAATTGTATGTTACACCGTTGGTCAAAGGATACTGGTTCTCAAACATATCAAGATCGGTGTCAGCTACGCCGACACTGGTGATAGATGGTGTTATATGCGTGTACATTGCAGAAAAATTTTATTTCTTTTTAATTATAATGCCGGAAGCCGACTTAAGGTTCGTTGCGCAGGTTATAAGTGTCACGCAGGATTTCAAAGTTCCCGGGGTTAGCCTTCAAGGCGGCAGTGTCACCGAAGAGATCGCAGGTGGTGATAATCGATTCTATTGACACTTTCTCGGGTGGAGGAGCCGGTCTGCCGCAAGCCAGTGTTACCGGTTCCAGTCCCAGGGCGTTTGCCACGGCATCCGCTGCCATCTGCGACGCCCTTTGCTTTCCCTGCAGGGAGTAGCCGGCAATATGGGGTGTGGCTATGAAAGCACGGTCAAGAAGAGCACGGTCTATTTCCGGTTCTCCTTCCCAACAGTCAATTGCAAGAGCCCCGATAAGTCCTGAGTCGTAGGCGTCGATAAGCGCGCCGGTATCTGTTACGGAGCCTCTGGCGCTGTTTATAAGTAATGGACGGCGTTTGAGTTTCGATAGCCATTCCTTATCTATAATATGAAATGTAGGGTGGGGTTCCGGAGCATGAGTCAGTGGCGTATGAACCGTGATGATATCGGCATTGGCTGCTATCTCCTCCATGCTCACAAATCCTCCGTCTTTCTCCACCTCGGCACGGGGAGGGTCACAGAGTAATGTGTCCATTCCGAGTGATTGGGCCCAGCGTGCCACAATCGAACCGACATGTCCTACTCCGATAATTCCGACAGTAAGACCTTTTAAGACATCCGGGTCGGTTCGGTAACGGTTGATTATAGCGTCCAACACATATTGAGCGACAGCCGGCGCATTGCATCCGGGAGCGTTGAATACTTTGATGTTGTTGGCTGAACACCACTCGGAATCAATGTGATCGGTGCCGATAGTGGCGGTAGCGATCACGGAACAGCGTGAACCTGCCAGCAATGAGGCATCGCAGCGGGTACGGGTCCGTGTAATCAGCGCATCGGCATCAGCAACTGTTCCGGGTGTAATCATTGAAGCAGGCAGATACTCTACTTTACACCCCTGCTGTTCGAAAAGTCCCTTTATAAACGGCACTTTAGCCTCGACCACAATCCGTGGAGCTTTTATGCGATCAGTTTCCATATCCATATTCCGGTGAAAGCGGCAAGCAGTATGATAACGCACAGGTAGCCGCGTCGCAGCACGTTGATACGAAAGAAGTAACCTATCTGGCATGCGACACATGCATTGAGCAGCGGTATATAGAAATCGATATTTGAAAAATCGATTATCGTCATTATTCCGGTGACAATGGATGTCACAGACAGCAATCCGTGCAGGGCTCGCATCCGCGCGTTCATGTTAAGTATTTTGATCAGGTTCGCTCCTCCGCAGATCAATCCTGCGAGCAGAGCGGTTGCCGGTGCAAGAAACATCTGTATGATTTCCGGTATGCTTTCACCTGTCAGCGGATTGGATATGACAGGCAATGCGAACTGATGTATCAGTTCCGGATTCAGTCCGAAGGCAATCCACCAGGGAGTGATTGTGCCGAGCAGAGCCGCTATCGCGCCGCGTAGCGTGAACACGCGCATCT
Organism: uncultured Bacteroides sp.; assembly: GCA_964555405.1. Lineage (GTDB taxonomy): Bacteria > Bacteroidota > Bacteroidia > Bacteroidales > Muribaculaceae > Paramuribaculum. The sequence continues at coordinate 16,082 of CAZKSF010000010.1, read as the reverse complement.
GGACAGATCCTACGAGCATCACCGGTATGAAGACAACAAACCCGTATTGTACCATTGAAGCGGCACTTATAAGGCAGAACACCATGAATATTTTCTTGGTGCGCCGCCGCCGGTGATACGATGAATACATCAGGCGCAGACACCACAGAATAACGAGAACTGCCAGCTGACCGCCTGTAAATACCCGTAGTGTTTCGGGGGATGCCGCTTCCATTACCGCGAACATAGCCACGAAAAACCAGGAGATCGTGCGCAGCAGATTGTAGTGTCTGTTGATCATCGTCATCACCCCGATAGTGACCAGGTTCAGTCCCAGCGCCCAGCCCCGGGACGCTCCCGGGGTGGTCACCCAGCTCTCTGGAGAGGAAAATAACAGCCCGCGTCCGGTATCAATGCCGATCTCCGGTATATCAGGCATAGGTATGAAAGCACTCACGCATGCCAGCGCCATCAGTATGACGGCACAGACACGCGAGCGCAGAAATCTTGAAATATTAATTTCGACAGGCTTCATCACACCTTAGGGTGAAGAATCATGCCATCAGATCGCGACCGATATCGCGGCGGTGATATTCCTTTTCGAAAGTGATGCGTCCCACTGCATCATAAGTCATCCGGAGTGCTTCCTCCATCGTGGGAGCAAGAGAAGTGACAGCCAGCACGCGACCACCCGAGGTTATGGTCTTTCCTTCGGCATCGCGTTTTGTGCCTGCATGGAATACGATAGTGCGGCCGCCGGCGAATTCGGTGTCAGCGCCTTCTATCACATAACCTTTGCCGTACGACTCGGGATATCCGCCCGATACCATGATGACTGTAGCGGCTGTATCAGGGGTGATGTCCAGGTTCAGGTCAGCCAGGTCACCCGAAGCTGCCGCATAGAGGAGTTCCACCAGATCGGATGTTATGCGAGGCATAACGGCTTCGGTTTCCGGATCGCCCATGCGGACATTGTACTCTATGACCATAGGCTCGCCGCCTACATTGATAAGACCCAGGAATATGAAACCGCGGTAGCCGATGCCTTCAGCACGGAGTCCGTCGATAGTAGGGCGGATAATGCGCTCATCAACTAGTTTCATAAATCTTTCGTCAGCGAAAGGAACGGGACTGATGGCACCCATGCCTCCGGTATTGAGACCGGTATCGCCTTCACCGATACGTTTGTAATCCTTTGCAACCGGAAGCACACGGTAACCACCGTTGCCGTCGGTAAGAACAAATACCGAACATTCGATTCCGGACAGGAATTGTTCTATCACCACTTTTGCCGATGATTTACCGAACATTCCTCCAAGCATTTCGCGGAGTGTCTTTTTTGCTTCGGCTGCATCGTTCAGGATGATCACACCCTTGCCGGCTGCCAGACCGTCAGCCTTAAGTACGTAAGGAGCCTCCAGACTGTCAATCATTGCCTCACCCTCGGCAACAGTATCGGGAGTGAATGTGCGGTAGGCGGCTGTGGGAATGTTATGGCGCATCATAAATTGCTTGGCAAAATCCTTGCTCCCCTCCAGAGCGGCGCCGGCTTTGGTGGGACCTACCACTTTGAGTCCGGGACGGCGTTCAGCAAAGAAATCGGTGATACCTGCCACAAGCGGATCCTCGTTACCTACTACAAGCATATCCACGGCATGTTCTCCGATAAACCTGTCGACAGCTTCGAAGTCGAGAGGCGAAAGAGATGCCACATTTTCACCGTAGGCGCCTGTACCACCGTTTCCGGGCGCTATGTAAAGTTTGTCGGTCAGTTTACTTTGACTGATTTTCCATGCAAGGGCACATTCGCGGCCGCCCGAGCCGAGCAGAAGTATATTCATGTGGGGTTATATTTCGGTTGATAAGGGATTAATCGTTGTTATCATCGTGATTTGAGTTGCCCTGACGCGGTCGGTTATGTCCACGACGCTCGCGCATGAACACCTTGCCGGTCTCGGGCAGAGACGGCGCCTGCGACTTCCCTATATTATCAAGAAGGCGGGGATTACGTCGTCCGTAAAGCGGATTATCCGACTCTCGTTCTACTGATTCATCCTGACGTCGGAAGTCTCTGCGGGGTTTGCCTTCGTCGCGGCGGGTGAATCCATCACGTTTTCTCCCGGCTCCCTCGCGGAATCCCTCACGTTTCCCGGAGTCATCGCGGCGTTTTGAGTCATTGCGGAAGCCATCACGTTTTTTATCCGTCCGGTTATCTCTGCGGCGGTCTTTACGGTCACCGAAGCGGCGGTCGTCGGCATCGTCATCCCAGCGTCCGCGGCTTTTCGGGCGGTCGTGCTGGCGTTTACGTTCACGTTTGTTCTGATAGCTGTCGGAGTCATCGTCACTGTCGTCGCTTATGTGCCGTATTGAGCCGCCGGAAGCACGGAATTGCTTGTAGTCGCCTTCGAATATCACATATTCGCGGAGCTCACATTCCAGACTGCCGTTGTAAAGTGTTTCTTTGAACGACGGAGCGAGTCCGATTTTGTCAAAATATTCCTGACGGTATCCGATAATCCATGCATGATAACCCCGGAATACGTTTTTCAGACGGTTGCCGATAAGTTCATAGAACCGGTCCATATCCTCCACACTTATGCGTTCACCATAAGGAGGATTAGTGACAATCACCCCCGGAGTGCCACCTTCGGGCGCTTCGGTCCAGTGAGCTAACGGACGGATTTTCAGGTCGACATACCGTGCCATACCTGCGCTTTTGAGATTGCGGGTAGCTATATCGATTGCCAGCGGAGAAATATCCGATCCGTAAATTTTGCCGGAGAATTCATGTTCGTCGCTGTCATCGTTATATATTTCATCGAATAATTCCGCGTCGAAATCCTTCCATTTTTCGAAAGCGAAGCTTTTACGGAATACACCGGGCATTGTTCCGGTGGCAATCAGGGCGGCCTCCACGAGGAAAGTACCCGAGCCGCACATCGGATCCACCAGAGGCTGATCGCCGCGCCAGCCGCTCTTGAGCAGTATTCCGGCAGCAAGCACCTCATTGATCGGGGCTTCGGTCTGTGCTACACGCCAGCCACGTTTGTGGAGCGATTCGCCGGACGAATCAAGCGACAAAGTGACCTGATTGCCGGAGATGTGTACGTTTATGATCACATCAGCATCCTGAAGGCGTACCTTCGGACGTTTGCCGAGCCCTTCACGGTCCTGGAACCAATCTACAATGGCATCCTTGACACGGTAAGTGACGTATCGGGAGTGTGTGAAATCCTCGGAATTGACCACCGAATCGATAGCAAATGACTTGTCGACCGACAACAGGGTGTTCCAGTCATATTCCTTAACGCGGTCGTAAAGCGTATCGGGATCGGAAGCATAGAATTTGTAAATCGGCTTGAGTATGCGCAGTGCTGTTCTGCAACACATGTTTGCGCGGTAGAGAGTGGCGAGAGATCCCTCGAACGACACCATGCGGCGTCCGGGCTCCACATTCAGGGCGCCAATCCCGCGCAGCTCTTCGGCAAGAACATCCTCTAATCCCTGAAAGGTCTTGGCGACCATTTCAAACGTCTGTTTGTTCGTCTCCATCATGTAATGATTTGCTCAGTGCAAAATTAATCACAAATCTCCAATAATGAAAGTCCGTGCCTTTTTTTATTTATTGGTGATAACAGATAATTATTTCCGAAAATAATGCGTAACTTTGCACCTACTTAACGAACAACGAGAAGCTTGAAGCTATGAACATATCTTACAATTGGCTTAAAGACTATATTGATATCGACATGTCGCCCGAGCGTGTGGCAGAAGTACTTACTTCTATCGGGCTTGAAACCGGCGGCGTCGAAGAGGTAGAGTCGATCCGCGGCGGCTTAAAGGGAATAGTCATCGGACGTGTCCTCACCTGCGAGGAACATCCCGACAGTGATCATCTTCATGTAACGACTGTCGATCTCGGTGACGGAAAAGCCACTCAGATAGTATGCGGAGCGCCAAATGTCGCTGCCGGACAGACTGTGGTTGTGGCTACTCTGGGCACAACCCTTTATGGTGAGGATGACAAGACTTTCCAGATCAAGAAGTCGAAAATCCGCGGCGTGGAATCGTTCGGTATGATTTGTGCTGAGGATGAAATCGGTGTTGGTACCTCGCACGACGGCATAATAGTGATCGACCCCGCCGGTGCGCCGGCTCCCGGCACTCCGGCAGCCGAATATTTCGGTCTTACTTCCGATTATGTGCTTGAGGTGGATCTGACTCCTAACCGTATTGATGCCGCTTCGCATTATGGCGTTGCCCGTGATCTGGGCGCCTGGCAGGCTATACACGTTTACGGCGGTGACGCATCGAAGGTGAATCTGCATCTGCCGCAGGCGGTTGCCGCCGGGAAGATCGCTCCGGCGGGAGGAATCGGCGTTACGGTTGAGGATCGCGAAGGATGTATCCGCTACTGCGGTCTCACCATCCGTGGCGTGAAGGTCGCCGAAAGCCCCCAGTGGTTGCGCGACCGGCTCATTGCTGTTGGACAGCGTCCGATTAACAATATAGTAGATATCACTAATTACATATTGCTTGGACTCGGACAGCCTCTTCACTGTTTCGATCTGAATCATCTGCGTGGCGAAGAAATACGTGTACGTACCTGCGAAGAGGGTACGGAATTCGTGACCCTTGACGGTGTGACCCGCAAACTGGACGGTTCCGATCTGATGATATGCGATGCCGAGGGTCCGGTATGTATCGCCGGCGTGTTCGGCGGTCTTGATTCGGGAGTTACCGAGAAGGCGACCGATGTGTTCATTGAAAGCGCTTGCTTCCATCCTACACGCGTGCGCAAGACAGCGCGCCGTCACGGTCTGTCGACAGATGCCTCGTTCCGTTTCGAGCGTGGAGTGGATCCGAATCTTGCTCCTGTGGCGTTGCGTATCGCCGCTGCTATGATAGTCGAACTTGCCGGAGGTGAAATCTGTGGTCCGGAGATTGATATTTACACAGCACCCTCGTCGGATTATCCGGTCACTTTCAGTTACGACCGCGCGGAGGCGCTTATCGGTAAAAAGATAGGTCACGAGATGATTGACAATCTTCTTGCCGCACTCGACATACGCATCGAACATCGCGACGGTGATACACTCGAACTGCTGGTTCCGACCTATCGTTACGATGTACGGCGCGAATGTGACGTTATAGAAGATATTCTCCGCATCTACGGCTACAACAATGTGGAAATCGGTGATACGGTACATTCGAGTCTCAGTTACAAGTCGTTCACCGACCGTGTATGCGATCTCCAGAATCTCATATCCGACCAGCTGACAGCTCAGGGCTTCAACGAGATTCTAAATAATTCGCTCACTGCCGAAGCATATTACGTCGACAACCAGGTATGGAGCGCCGACACTTGCGTGCGTCTGCTCAATCCGCTGAGCAACGAGTTATGCGTGCTTCGCCGCACTCTGCTTTACGGTGGGCTTGAGACACTCTCGCACAATATCAACCGCCGTGAGAATGATTTGCTTTGCTATGAGTTCGGAAATGTCTACAGGCTTGACCCTGCCAAACTTCCTACCGCCGAGTCACCCCTCGCGCCCTATAGCGAAGGATCGCGTCTGGGAATATGGATGACCGGTCAGATACGCCAGGCGTCCTGGATCGAAGGTGGGCGCGATATGACATTCTATGATCTGCGGGCAGTAGTGGACGGTATACTTGTACGTATGGGATTCAGCATGTCGGAACTCAAGTTCGAAATATGTCCCGCCGATGAGATATTCGCAGCGTCACTTGAAGTATCTGCCCGTTCCGGCAAGAACCTCGGAAAACTGGGTATTCTTTCCGCCGCTCTGACAAAGAAATTCGAGATAAAGCAACCGGTGATGTATGCCGAGTTCGACTTCGCCGCCATGGTGAAGAGTGTGGCAGGTCGCGGTGTTACATTCGCTCCGTTACCCAAGACACATCCTGTAAAGCGCGATCTCGCTCTGCTGCTCGACAAATCGGTGACAATGGCTCAGGTAGAACAGGTGATCCGCGAAAGCGAGCGCAAGCTGCTGGGCGATGTTGTACTGTTCGATGTCTATGACGATCCGGCACATCTGCCGGAAGGCAAAAAATCATATGCGGTGTCATTGACCCTTCAGGATCAGGAACGTACCTTGCAGGACAAACAGATTGACGCGGTAATGGGCAAGATCGTCGCCAACCTCGGCAAGCGACTGGGTGCGACACTCCGCTAATAACGAAAACAAACAAAACAAAATATAAATAACTCCAATGGGAAGAGCTTTTGAATATCGTAAAGCGCGCAAACTCAAGCGCTGGGGCAATATGTCCCGTACATTCACACGCATCGGCAAGGAAATAACCATCGCAGCAAAGGCAGGCGGTCCGGATCCTTCGACCAATCCCCGTCTGCGTGCATTGATGCAGAATGCCAAAGCCGCGAACATGCCCAAGGATACCGTAGAACGTGCTATCAAGAAAGCTACTGATAAAGATGCCGGCGACTATAAGGAAATCGTATATGAAGGATATGGTCCCTACGGTATCGCTATCGTTGTAGAGGCAGCCACCGATAACAATACCCGCACAGTTGCGAATGTGCGTTCATATTTCACGAAACATGGCGGTTCGCTCGGCACACAGGGTTCGCTGACTTTCCTTTTCGATCACAAGAGTGTGTTCAAAATCCGTCCTAAGGATGGTGTTTCTCTCGACGATCTGGAGCTGGAGCTGATCGATTACGGTGTCGATGACCTTGGTCATGATGAGGATGAGGAAGGCAACGAAATGATAGTGCTTTACGGCGCTTTCGAGGAATATGCCAACATCCAGAAGTATCTTGAGGACAACGGATTCGAAATCATAAGCTCGGAATTCGAACGCATCCCTCACGATGTCAAGGAGGTAACTGCCGAACAGCGTGCCGTTCTTGAGAAACTTCTCGAAAAATTCGAGGATGACGAGGATGTGCAGAATGTCTTCCACAATATGAAAGAGGAGGATTGATACCAATCCCGAAAAAGGTATAGAAAAGCTTGTGTATTCCGCCCGGTCATGTCCGATAGGATGTGTTCGGGCGGCATGCGCATAATCCGGAAAAAAAGAACAAATGAACCTCGATAATATCATTGCTAAAGGGGTGTCGCGTGCCGTTAAGGAACTTTTCGGCGTGGATACTCCCGCCGGAGACATACAGATCCAGGCGACCAAAAAAGAATTTGAAGGCAATTTGACCGTAGTGGTTTTCCCCTGGGTGAAGGCGGCGCGGATGGCTCCCGAAAAAGTTGGTCAGCTCATCGGACAGTGGCTGCTGGATAACGAACCGGCTGTGAGCGGCTTCAATGTCATTAAAGGTTTTCTCAACATTGTCATTGAGCCTGCCTACTGGGCTAATGTGCTTGCCCACATTGAGTCGACCCCTGATTACGGCATCACCGCGCCGGGTGAGAATTCACCGCTGGTGATGATCGAATATTCATCACCCAATACCAATAAGCCGCTTCACCTCGGACACGTACGCAACAATCTGCTCGGCTACAGTCTTGCCGAAATACTGAAAGCATGCGGCAACCGTGTGGTCAAGACGAATATCGTCAATGACCGCGGCATCCATATATGCAAGTCGATGCTCGCCTGGAAAAAGTGGTTCAACGGTGCCACTCCGGAGTCGGCGGGTGTCAAGGGCGACCATCTCATCCGCGACTGCTACGTAGCTTTCGACAAGCACTATAAGGAGGAAGTAAAACAACTTATGGAGCAGGGTATGACCGAGGATGAGGCGAAAGCCGAGGCTCCCCTCATCAAGGAAGCGCGTGCCATGCTTAAACTGTGGGAAGAGAATGATCCTGAGGTACGCGCCCTGTGGAAAATGATGAATGACTGGGTATACGCCGGATTTGACGTCACTTACAAGCGCCTGGGTGTGGATTTTGACAAAATCTACTATGAGAGCGAGACATATCTCGAAGGCAAGGACAAGGTGCTGGAAGGACTCGACAAAGGATTGATGTACCGTAAGGAGGATGGCTCGGTATGGGCGGATCTCACTGGTGACGGACTCGATCACAAACTTCTCCTGCGTTCCGACGGCACGTCGGTTTATATGACTCAGGACATAGGCACCGCCAAGCTCCGTTATCAGGATTATCCTATCGACCGCATGATTTATGTTGTCGGTAACGAGCAGAACTATCACTTTACGGTGCTGTCGCTTCTGCTTGACCGTCTCGGATTCAAATGGGGCAAGGATCTGGTACACTTCTCCTACGGAATGGTTGAGCTTCCCGAAGGCAAGATGAAGAGCCGTGAGGGCACGGTGGTCGATGCTGACGATCTTATGGAGGAAATGGTATCTACCGCACGTACTATTTCGGCTGAACTCGGCAAGCTCGACGGATGCACTCCGGAGGAAACCGAGGAAATCTGCGAGACCATCGGTATGGGCGCCCTCAAATACTTCCTGCTGAAGGTTGATCCCCGAAAGAATATGGTGTTCAATCCTAAGGAGTCGATTGATTTTAACGGTAATACCGGTCCGTTCATTCAGTACACATATGCCCGTATCCGGTCGGTACTCCGCAAAGCTGACGAGCTTGGATACGATCGCACCGGCTATATCGGTGTGGCGCCCGGCGAGCGTGAAATTACGCTCATACAGCGTCTTGCCGACTTCCCCGACACTGTTCGCGAGGCAGGAACCAATTTCAGTCCGGCACTGATTGCCAATTATGCATACGAACTTGTGAAGGAATACAACCAGTTCTATCACGACTGTTCCATCCTTAAGGAAGAGGATGTCAGGGTGCGTTCGATGCGTCTCGCCTTGAGTGATGCCACTGCAAAGGTCATCGCCACCGCAATGCGTCTTCTCGGCATAAAAGTTCCGGAACGTATGTAAATCAAAAACCAATTAATACCATCATTTATGTACAATCTCCCCACTGACAATCTCAAGTACAGCGATGACCGTCCGTTGTCGCAACGTGTGAACATGGTGATGCGACGTGTGTTCGGTAAAATGACACTCGCGTTGCTCATTACAGCGCTTACATCGTGGCTCTGCCTCAATTCCGAACTATACTGGACTCTGCTCGGAGCGAACGGATGCGGAATATTCATTCTGTTCATCCTTGAAATCATCATGGTGATGGCAATAAGTGCATCCATCCGCCGCATCAGCGCCACTACCGCGACTATCCTTTTCTACATCTATGCCGTTTTGAACGGAATGGCGCTTGCCCCGATATTTCTGGTATACACAGGAGCGTCGATTACAAAGACATTCCTCATCACCTCGGCTGTGTTCGGCGCGATGGCTGTATTCGGTTATCTGACCGATCAGGATCTTACTTCCTGGGGCAGACTGCTGTTCTTCGGTCTGGTAGGACTTCTGGTAGCCATAATAGTAAATATCTTTATGCGCAGTCCCATGATGGACATGGTGATTTCGTGTGTCGGTATCCTGGTGTTTATCGGACTGACTGCATGGGACACACAGAAAATCAAGATGATGGTGGCGCAGTCGCCCGATCAGATGACAGGTAAACTGGCGACTATAGGCGCGTTGCAGCTTTATCTCGATTTTGTGAATCTGTTCATCTATCTGCTTCGTCTGTTCGGACGGCGTTCGTAAGTACGAATCCACGATACTATTATTCTACGTCAGGACTCCGGTCACAGCGAACAACCGGAGTCCTGATGTTGTTTTAATCTAAACCAATAAAGAAGAAATTTATGAGTTACAGCAACTATTATCCCGAGAGCTATGGTAACGGGGGAGGCTCATCGCTTGCCATGAAAGTGTCGGCAGTGATGAAGAAAGTCTATTTCAAGATGTTTTTCGCCATGCTTGTCACCGCGCTGGTCGCATGGTGGTGCAGTTCAAGTCCTGCATTCCTCAATTTTTACATGACACATTCATGGGTGATGTGGGTGTGTATGGCGGTTGAGATCGGACTGGTGTTCTGGATTTCAGCCCGCATCGGACGCATGAATCCGGCACAGGCTACATTGTTGTTCTACATATTTGCCGCAGTCAACGGATTGACGCTCTCACCCATATTCTTAGTCTACACCCATACTTCGATAGCAAAGACCTTTGTGATAACGGCAGCCGTATTCGGTGCCATGTCGGTTTACGGTTATTTCACCAAGAGCGACCTGACGACATGGGGCAAATTCCTGTTCTTCGCCCTGATAGGTCTTATAATATGTTCGGTTATCAACATATTCTGGGCTAATTCGACTTTTGAATGGATCATATCGTTTATAGGCGTGCTCATCTTTGTCGGTCTTACGGCATGGGACACGCAGCAGGTAAAACGTATGGCACAGGCAGCTCCTGCCGAGAGTGTACCTCAGCTTGCCACGATGGGTGCGCTGACTCTCTATCTCGACTTCGTGAATATGTTCCTGTTCCTCCTGAATCTGTTCGGTAACTCCAACGATTGAATGATATGGAGCTTCAGGAGACAATCCGCAAGGATCTGACAGATTACCTCAGAAGTGTAGGGATGCTCGGCGACCGTTTCCCCGAGTGTCCTGATGTGGAGGAGCTGTGGCGCCCGGTATGTGAGGCATATCTTCCCGACGGTATACGTGAGTTCAACCACTATCCTACGGTGTCGCTCGGATGGCTGATGTTTGTAGGCATTGCTCTGGCTTATCGTTGGGACACTGACTGGGAAGCATGCGCCGGACGCTCGGGAGCCGAACTCTATCATGAGATTCGCGATGCCCGCGGCTATGATAAGCTTGACGAATATGTGCTGGACGATCTGCTTAAACTCGATACTGAAGAAGCGGATAAAGTGACAAAGATAGTAGGCGAAGCGGCATCACGCACCTTGCGTACTATCCGTGCGGCGGCTATCGAACCCGGCACTCCAGAAGCAATGCGTGCCTATCTTGCCGGATTGCATGAGCTGTATATAGCCGGTATGGCTATGGAGCTGCATCGCCTTGGTTACCGCATGACTCCGCTCGGGCAGTAAGCGGGAGCTTATCAGTGGATGGTCGCGCTTACGAAAAACTCGAAGTTGATTCCGGGCATAGGGTGTGACAGCACCGACAGATAATGCGCGTTGAACAGATTGTTGACCTGTAACTTCAGTTGCAGGTCAACACGTCCTGCCGATACCCCCCGTTCCAGAGCTATGTTGCTCATATAATATTCTGGTAATGTGTCCGATAACGATACATCGTTGCTTGACATGGTGTATCGTTTCGAGTAATATGCCCATTTGTAAAGCAATACCCACCGTTGCCACGACAGGCGCGCGCTCAGCGACGCGGAGTGGCGCGGCACATATGGAAGCTGCTTGCCTACCGATTGGTCGGCATCGGATATTTTCGATCCTTCGTTGACTGACGGTGTCCACGAGTAGGAGCCGTCAAGGTGAAGTATCCAGCCATGGATCGGCTCCAGCGACACATTCAGTTTGCTCTCCACACCGTAAGAGTGTACTTTACGCACATTTCGTGGTGAGAAAAATCCTTTTGTAGTCGGAAGCCAGAGAATCCAGTCGTCGATATGTGAATCGAACCATGTGACACCACCTCCCGTTGAAAATGGTATTTTCAGGTAAAAGTCGCTGTCGAAACTGACTCCGGCATCATATGTCCACCCTTTTTCGCTCCGCAGATCGGGATTGCCACCCGGAAGGAAATACATGTCATTAAGCGTCGGGAATTTGTGATTTTTCGATATGGACGACCGGAACATTACGTTGCCCCGGCGCGACAGCAATCCGTCAATGAAAAGGGCGTGAATTAACGGGGCGGTCCGTCTGCCCGCTATTTCACCGCGTAAAACCGCCGATATTCCGATCGGATCTATCGGTTGCCATCTGGCTGATAATGCTCCCGACAGCTCCGGACGGTTCTTGTCGTACCCCACAAAGGCGTTATCGCCGTCCTGCAAGGTCACCTTACGGTCAATGCTGTGTACCATATGTTCGTGAGCGGATATGTTTCCCGAAAGCATCCATTTTTCATGTGTCAGATACTCTCCCTCAGTCTGGACATACACTGTGTTGACGCGGCTGAGCGAATGTGTCATGTCCGACCACTTCCCATCCGCAACTTCCCGTTTGTATTCATATGTGAGATGTGTGTGTATGTATCCGCTTCTCACGGTCATATTCCAGCCTCGGCGGCGGTGTTCCCATGACACCACACCCCGGAAGGTGGTTTCACGTTGGCGGTTGTCGAAATCGCGTTCATCCCCGTAATCGGTGGTGAGCACAGGCAGTTCACGGTTGGAGGAAATCAACCAGGCGTTCAGCCCGAGCCGGTCACCTTGCCGTGGAGTAAAATATACCTCTTCCAGCAGATGAAAGTCCTTGTATGAGCCGCTGCGGTTACGTTCGGTGGGATAATACTGTCCGATTATATTTTTATTCTCGTCGTATATGTTGAGTTTCTTGTCGTAGTTGATATACTTGTAGTCATTCGGAGAGGTCGAGCATACAGCGCGGGTCGAGGTCTGCCACTTGCCGTTGCCGTAGGTTACGCGCAGAAACTCGTCGAAAGTGCTGAATGAGCCTATTCCCTGGATGTATTGCAGCCGCAAACCTTCGCTTCGCACGGGAGCGGTCGACAACCGTACAAGTCCCCCGAGTCCGCCTCCGGTTTCGTTTACCGAGGATGAGCCGTGCAGGAGCGATGCGTTATCGACAAAAAACGACGGGATGGTCGAGAAATCGGTCATGCCCGACATGGGATTGTTGATGCGCATACCGTTCCAGGTAACCTGTGTATGGGCGGCAGAGGTGCCGCGGAAGGCTACGGTGGATAATGTGGCACGTCCGCCGCTCTTTACGTAAACAGATGAATTATAGGTCAGGACATCCGCCAGGGATTGCGCTATATTTTCTTTAAGCGCTAATGAGTCCATGTCAGTGCGTTGAATGCCTATATCTCTCATCGGACGCCGGCCCCACACCACCACATCGCGTAACTGCCGGACGGCATCCTGCTGTTCCGTGCAGCTTTCGGCAGAAAGATCTGCACAGAACAAGGACGCAGCAGAAAATAATAAAAGAAAGCGGTTCACCTGTCGACTGTCTAATTCTTGTTTAAAATAACTATCCCGGAAGCGGCAACCTTGAAGTACGCAACCGGGAATATACGATGAACAGTTTCGGTAACCGTCCGCCCATAATCCCGCAGGCTGTGACTCAAAGTTGTTGTGGCAGGTCTTCTGACTTATTCCTGATTTCCGCGCCTTCCCGGCAAAGCCAGTGACATATTTGCGGATCATAGGGAAATATGACGCATTGAGGCATATTCCCGGAAATTACAGCAGCGGGTACTGTCGGGGAATCACACCCCGTTCCCTTTACCACTTATCTGGCGCAAATTTAATAACTTTAGCTGATACGTCAAAACAAAATTACCCAATCAATCAGGTTTGTGTTGACATGGCTAAATTATTTGGAATTTTACATTCTTTTTATTACTTTTACCGATGAATCCAATCCTTACCAGTCAGCCAAAATGAAATCCTTAAATCTGCCATGTATGTATAGTGCCATTACTTTGCGATATGAAACGTTCGTAGGAGTATTTGGATCAGTGAATTTGGTCAAACGCTAATTGACAGATGGTATGGGAAATAGGAGAGAACGCATGGAAACGAAACGTTTCGATTATTTCTTGAATGCTATTTTTTATTGTATGTGGAGAAATGAGATTAATTTCAGTAATGTAATGAAATTTATAGCATTAGGTGTTATTTATCTTATTGAATTCATTTTACCAAGGGAACTAAGGCTTAAAGTAAAAGAACGTAGGATTAACGCTGAGTTGGAACTCCATGATGTATTTCATAATGAAAAAAAAGGATTGAATTTTTTATTCTCTAAGCAAAAATTTGAATTTGTATCTATGTTCTACATTTGTCTTCCTATATGTATAATATACGGTTGTGTTTCAAAGTGGATAGTATTTAATATATTAGGGGATAATATAATGGGATTTGGCTTATTGGGAATTATTATTATTGTTATTACTACTTCAAGATTGTCTACAAAACTTTTTAATAATAGGGTCTTCAAAAAAGATATATATTTGAAATATTTCAAACGTTTTGACAAGAAGGATTACAAATGGTACTTGAAATGGAAGTTGATAACATTCTTGTATTGCATCATGTCTTTTGTGGTAATATTGTCAGGGATGGTTTTCTTAGTCATTACGTCATTTATGCCATCTTTACGGCTTCCATGATCAGTAGTAGGTGGAAAGTCGGAATTAAATGATAGATCAAAAACGTGTAGAATTATTTTGAATACCATGTCAGACAGTGGAATGTTAGTAGGAGGATTTGGATCAGTGAATTTGGTCAAACGCTAATTGACAGATGGTATGGGAAATAGGAGAGAACGCATGGAAACGAAACGTTTCGATTATTTCTTGAATGCTATTTTTTATTGTATGTGGAGAAATGAGATTAATTTCAGTAATGTAATGAAATTTATAGCATTAGGTGTTATTTATCTTATTGAATTCATTTTACCAAGGGAACTAAGGCTTAAAGTAAAAGAACGTAGGATTAACGCTGAGTTGGAACTCCATGATGTATTTCATAATGAAAAAAAAGGATTGAATTTTTTATTCTCTAAGCAAAAATTTGAATTTGTATCTATGTTCTACATGTATCTTCCAGTAAGCATCGTGCATTCGGTTCGAGTGGGGATGGCGTTAGCTACATCGCGAAGCGATGTCCGTACGAATCAGGCATAATATACAGTACTATCGTAAAGTGGGTAGTAGTTAATATATTAGGGGTTAATTTATTTGGATTTGGCACAGTGGGAGTTATAATTACTGTTATTAGTGCTTACATATTGTCTACAAAACTTTTTAATAATAGGGTTTTCAAAAAAGATATATATTTGAAATATTTCAAACGCTTTGACAAAAAGGATTACAAATGGTACTTGAAATGGAAGTTGATAACATTCTTGTATTGCATCATGTCTTTTGTGATAGTATTTGCAGGTATATGTTCCTTAGTCATTTTATGCCGTCTTTACGACTTTCCTGACTATTAGCTTGAGTAAATGTAGAAAATGAAACAAAATAATCGTAAATTAGCAGAAGAATTATAATCTATCAAAAAACCATTGAAATGCGAATACTGATTGTACTTCTTATTTTTATTCCGACATTTATGCTGTCATCGGCTCAAAACGAGTCAGACACCGGATTCCAGCAGATAGCTTTTGCGCAGGATGCAGATGGAAACGATGTGCTGTTTGACCTCATACCTAACAGTAGCGATTCTAAAATAGGAGCTTCGAATAACGGATATTTTGTTATCCAGAACGATAATAAGATGAAGATATATGAGACACGTACCCTAAGGCTGAAATCCGAATTCAAGATTCCATCTCATGCAAAGGTTACTCAGATCACTGACAGTGGGTATATTCTCAGGAGTGACAAAGGAATAGAGCATAAATCATTTGATGGGAGGGTTTTGTGGAGCAGAAAAAATTTTCCTTTTCTCATTGACTCGAATAATAAGGTGGCTGTTTTCTTAAACCGTAAGGGAAAAGATATGAGCCTTACCGGACTGGATCTATATACCGGCGACGAAATCTGGAACCAACCTATGTCAATGGATAATCATAATGTATGGTGCGGTGTGCATATTGGTGAAAATGACAACCGCTTCGCATATATGATTGGTGATTCTCTGATGCGGCTTGATTTGAAGACCGGTGATGTTCTGAGCCGTCCGTTCAGAACTTCTACTAAGTATAAGAAGTCATTCCCATATATGAAGGCAGGGTTGCCTACATCTCCGGAATTTGGTAGAGAAATGATCTCGTCCGGCGATAAGATTGACGTTGTCACCGGTCTTCACAGTAACTGGATAGATAAAGGGGATAGCTTGATTATTGCTGACGCAGATAGTCTCTATTGCCTTGACAAAACTCTTAACACGTTATGGTCAACCGCATTATCTGATGAAGGAGGTGCGTTTTCAACAATCAAATTATCCGGAGGAAAAATATTGTTGTTAAATCATGGTATTGGGCTTAGCGGGGAAGATACATATAAGATCGGTAAGCCTTATGCTGCAGTTTATGATGTACACAATGGAGAGCGACTCTCTCTGACAGTTC
>CAZKSF010000009.1:0-60328 GCA_964555405.1 uncultured Bacteroides sp. | reverse complement strand
TGATTCTATGGGTATTTCCTTCATCACTTTCGAGTCGTGGACCGAAGCGTTGGTGATATCCCCCTTGTACTTGCGAACGAGGTAATTGAAATGATTTCGGTCAAGGAATGAGAACAATTGAGAGAAACCGTACTTATCTTGATACATGGAGGGTCGGTTAAGGTTCTCCAAATATACAAATCAAGTCCGTTGACTCAAAATTCCATCATAACAATATAAATCTCAATAATTTCATTGTACTCTTTCAAGTTTTAACGGGACAGTAATGAAATTAAGCTAAAAATGAAAATCAAGACAATAGCACTTACCATTCCAATGGCGTTAACTTTATGGAGCTGTCAATCTGAAAGTCCTCTGGAAATTCAAACGCCTAAAAAAGTACTATCCGTGAAGGGTTCTTTACCGGGATCGGATAATACGCGGGCTATAATCAATTATGGTGATTATGAAGATTCTTCAAGAGAGGAACTGATCTGGGTAAAAGATATTCTTGTGGAAGACCATAAAGAATCTGATTATATTAAACTTTTTAATATTTCTCGTTTTGAAGAAACTCATTATAAGATGGAGACACCTTATCTGGAAATATCAGACATTTCTGGGAAAACAGCAACATTTGAATCTTTAACAGAATATCCTGATTTCCCTGTCAAGGCTGGAGATGTATTACTTGCAGTCCAAGGAATTGCAAATCCTGCCAACTTAAATTATGTGGCGGCCGGTTCATCAAATATAATTTCATATCAGGCTTCAAGTAGTCTTTATGATCAAAAGATCGTAGAAAATCCCACTTCATATACAGCTCTACCGCACATGTATTTCATGCAACATATGTATGACATAGTCAAGGTTGAGGAAGATGACATAATTCCTGATTTACATTTTAAGCATATGAATGCTATATTTAGAGTAACTCTCCAAAACAAAACAGGAAAACCTCTTTTCACTAAACCTTCTGATATAGTATTTACAACCTCTTCAGAAGATAAAAGTACTTTTATATTTGGATATAACTATTTTTCGGTAGTTGGTTATGAGGAAAATGGATTTCATTTAGAAGAAAACTTTAAAACACAAAACGAGGAAACAACATGGCTTTCAAATAAGGCAACTCATAAGATAAATGAGAAGAATGTTGAAAAAATTCCTCTGTATGATGGAGATGCATACGAGTTTTACGCAGTCGTCACACCAAGAATTGGACGTCCTGAAATCCCTCAAGAAGTTATTGAGAAGTTTACAATAGATGTGTATGACGGAGTAGAAAGTGGCTTCTACGAAGGGTATGAAGATACGAGCAAATACACCATTACAATAGAAGACTTTAATAGAGCTATTGAACCGGGTAAACGCTATTGGTTTAGACTGACAGCTTGTAACGAAATTGATGGAACAGAGGAAGTCAAAGATCAAAAACAGGCTCCAGTTTATAAACTTATGCTGACCTCAAAATGGGAGGAACCGCAGAATAAATAGGAAGAATCAAAAGACTGAGCTTATGAAGGAAAGTTCAGGGTATTCCGCTACTGTTCGGCTATTTTTTGCCCTGATTAAATCTACGCTATGGCAGACTCCTCTGGAGGGTCTGCCATTCAATGTTTCATCTACATCTTGGAATGAAATCGGAAAACTTGCCACTGAGCAGACCGTAGGAGGGCTGGTATTCAATGCCATGATGTCTCTTCCATCAGAACTGCGCCCACCTAAAGATTGGATTTTCAAGGCATGTGCATTCTTGGAACGGAATAGAATGACGCATAGACTTATTGATAAGACAGCTGCTGAAGTTTCGGAGAACTTGAAAAATGTTGGAATTCGATCGGTGCTTCTGAAGGGTCAGGCTTACGCACGCGCATATCCGGATCCAACTCTGCGACAATGTGGCGACATTGATCTTTATGTCGGTGTAGAATATTATCATAAAGCGTATGAAGCAAGTAAAAGTTTTGGATGGAAGAGTGAAGAAAATTTTAATGTAGACGCAAAGCACTATGGGTGCAGTCTTAACGGAGTAAGGATCGAGTTGCACAAAATTGCTGGGCAACTTCCGTTCAAAGCTGCCGACAAGCACTTTCAAACCTGGAGCAGGCAAGTATTTCAGTCAGCAGGTGGTGAATTGTTGATGTATGATACACACATATCCGTTCCTACTCCGATTTTTGATGTGGTGTTTGTGTTTTTGCACATGTATCATCACTTTATAAATGGAGGCATTGGACTGAGACAAGTTTGCGACTGGACAATGCTTCTGCATTCTCATGCCAAAGAAATTGATCATGCAGAGCTTAAGAGACTTCTTGAAGATTTTAAATTGCTAAAAGCCTGGCAAATGTTTGCTCCAATAGCAGTCCGATATCTGGGATTGCCGGAAAAAGAATGTCCTTTCTATTCCCCGCGGTATGAAAGAAAAGCTTCCAGAATACTAAACTTTATAATCAAAGAAGGGAATTTCGGGAGATCAAAGCAAAAACAACGAAAAATCTCAGAGAGATATCTTGCCAGAAAAGTAAGCACTCTGAAATTTCTTACTTCGCAGTATATGTCTAAGAGTATTATAGATCCTAAATTAGTTTTGGGATCCTATTTAAGAGTATTAAGGCTGGGCTCAAAGGGCATAATCGAAGATTTGTTAGGCAGAAAATGATTAGATATTTGATAAAAATGTCGCGTGGTTTCCGTTGGCGTATCGCTTTTAGTGCCGCCTGCGGCGTTATACGTGTATTAGTAGGCTTAGGATTTGTTGCCCTAAGTAAACGTGCTGTGGATATAGCTGCCGGATCCGCAGAGGGGAATATTGTAATCTGTGTTGCTGGACTTATCGGGGCTATAGTCATTGAACTAATATTCTCGGGTATCGGCAACCGCACCACTGATCTTGCTGAAACTGAGATGAGAAATAGGATTCAGGAGCATCTTTTCGCCCACTCTCTTAATGCTGAGTGGAACGGCATGGAGTCATTCCATTCTGGCGATGTCCTGTCGCGAATCACTGAAGACAGCCGTGTGGCCGCGGAATGCCTTTGCCGCTCGGTGCCAACTATCACCATAGCTCTTGTGCAATTTGCAGGAGCCTTCATATTTCTATGCTATTTCAGTCCTTTGCTTGCGATTGCATTGACAGTGATTTTGCCTGTCTTTATGCTCGCAGGAAAAGTGTTTTTCCGCAAGACAAAACGACTTACCGACAAGATACGCGATATAGAGAGCCGTCTTCAGGAAGGTATGCAGGAAAGTTTGCACCACCGTATCCTGCTCCTTACCTGCAATTATACAAAGAAAACGATTGAAAATATCACGGCTCTCCTTCAAGATAGATATAATTTCATCCGCAAACGATCAACCCTCACAGTGTTTTCAAGAACTGTTGTGATAGCAGGTTTTCAATCAGGTTATCTTGCAGCTTTCCTCTGGGGCATACTGGGACTTCGCAATGGCACAATAACATTCGGCATGATGACTGCCTATCTCCAGCTTGCAGGACAGATACAGCGACCGATGGCGGAGTTGGCAAGATTGTTTCCCGGTTTGATTCAATCACACACCGCCTTTTCCCGTATTGAGGAAATTGAAGGAATGCCGACGGAAGTGGAATCTTCCAGTGCGGAGATGAATGGCGATCGTCTGCCATTGGGTATAGAGATTAGGGATGTTTCGTTTTCATATCAGGACAAGGGTGAGACTGTCTTTGATAAAATCAACTATATCTTCCCTCCGGGAAGTAAAACAGCAATCATTGGAGAGACAGGTGCGGGTAAGAGCACGCTTTTGCGTCTCATACTGGGTCTGTTGAAACCGCGTGAAGGGGAGATAAATCTTTTCAGAATGGAAGATGGCAAGAAGGTAGTGTTTACGGTGTCTGCTACCACAAGGACAGATATTGTGTATGTTCCGCAAGGCAACAGTCTGCTCAGTGGCACCATACGGAGTAATCTGCAGATTGGAAAATATGATGCCTCGGATGAGGAAATGAGAGAGGCTCTTCATGCTGCAGCTGCTGATTTTGTATTTGATTTGGATTTAGGATTGGACACACCGTGTGGTGAACACGGCGACGGCCTTAGTGAAGGACAGTCGCAACGGATAGCGATTGCTCGCGGGTTTCTTCGTGATGGATCCATCCTCTTGCTGGATGAAATCAGCGCATCCCTTGACGAACCAACTGAAACCCTGCTTATGCAACGTCTTTCAGCCCGACAGTCTTCTCATACCATATTGATGGTCACCCACCGCCCCTCCATCTTGCCCTACTGCGCCGCCACCCTAAAGATTTAAACCTATTATTATTTGGCAAAGCTTTTATATGGTTTCGATCATGTTTAACAGGAATGTGTACTGCAAGTTCATTGGTTCTCTTGACCGATTGATTGAGATTGCCCGATATATGAGAAATATCATCCCGGTATGTGTGGTTAAAAGGCAACAAGTTCGTTCGATCATATCGAACTTTTGCTTTGCGTTGATGTCGGAAAACTCCTTGATAGCAGACCGGATATAATGTTGCCCAAGGATGTTCCCAGTCATCCCTGTTATGGGAATTTGAGGTTTTGGTGATATGAAATGTTCTTTCATCTGCAAACAATTTGATTTTAAGTTGTTACATCCACTTTTGAATCAAGTACAGTTTGCTTCGGTCAGCCTCTCTCAGTATTTAATGTCCCTTGGAACAGGGTTATTGTATTAATTTGTCTCAATTGGTTTTCGGGTTTGACATATACGGATTCGGCAATAAATTTCTTTTGGAACAATCATAATATAATGTTTGTTATTTTTGATAAACATTGGAAATATTATGCGACAGACAGAAAAAAAACGTGTGGTTATTATAGGCGGAGGTTTCGCCGGACTAAATATGGTGCAAAAGCTTGATAATTCAATTTTTGATATAACTCTTGTTGATCGAAATAATTATCATTCTTTTCCACCGCTTTTTTATCAGGTAGCATCCGGAGGACTCGAGCCGGGTAGTATATCTTTCCCTTTTCGTCGCGAGCTAAGGAAAAGAAAAATCAGGGGAGCACGGTTCTATATGGCAGACGTCCTGGATATAGACTACAATTTAAAACGTGTCATAACAGATGACGGTAGTCTCGACTATGACATTTTGGTTATTGCAGCCGGTACTACCAATAATTTCTTCGGTAATCAGGAATTGTCAAAAAAGGTCTTTACTCTTAAAAGTACAGTAGAGGCAATCCGTTGTCGTGACGAATTACTTTCACGCCTTGAACGCGCTTCAAATGCAGATTCCCCCGAAGAGCGTCGCCGATTGCTCAGTTTCGTGGTCATAGGAGGCGGACCGACCGGCGTGGAAGTTGCCGGAGCGATAGGCGAAATGAAAAGATACATCATTGACCGGGAATATCCGCAGATCAGTCAGGATGAGATGTCAATAACTATAATAGAAGGAACTGACAGGTTACTTCACACGATGGATTCAGAATCGTCTGTCAGGGCAAAGGAATATCTTGAGCAGCTGATGGTGGATGTTAAACTTGGTCGGTTGGTAAAGTCATACGACGGTAATACTGTTGTTCTTGACAATGGAACCGAACTTAGTGCTGAAACAGTGATTTGGACTGCAGGAGTGACAGGCGAGAGTTTAGGAGGTGACAAAGAGAACGGAACAGCCCGTCCGGAAAGAGGACCCGGAAATCGAATCATAGTGGATGGTTTCAACAGGGTTCCCGGATTTGACAATGTCTATGCGATAGGGGACATATGCCTGAATGTTGATAAGGATCATCCCCGCGGTTATCCGCAGCTTGCACAGGTAGCCATACAGCAGGCGCAGCAACTTGCTTCAAGACTAAACCACAATAAATGGGATAAAGAATTCAGATACAATGATATGGGTTCAATGGCTACCGTGGGACGAAACAGGGCGGTAGTAGAGCTTCATAAATGGAAGTTCGGTGGTTGGTTTGCGTGGATTACCTGGATGTTCGTTCATCTGATATCTCTCATGGGCATGCGCAACAGATTGAATGTTCTGATTAACTGGACATGGGCATACTTCACTTACAATTCAGCCCTTAGAGTTTTCTTTAAAATGCCTAAGAATCATAAATCAAAATAATTATTGACAAAAATGGAAGGATCAAAGAAAATATATTTGGCAGGAGGCTGTTTTTGGGGAACACAACATTTCCTTCGGCAGATCCATGGTGTAGTTTCCACAAAGGTCGGTTATGCCAACAGCTTGATTTCATATCCAGATTACAAAACCGTCTGTAGTGGTGTCACCGGGGCAGTAGAAGCCGTTGAAGTTGAATATTTACCGAAGATAATAAATCTGGAGCGCCTTATCCAACTGTATTTTATGAGCATTGATCCTACCACTGTCAATCGTCAGGGTAATGATGTGGGGACACAATACCGAACAGGCATCTATTACACTGATCCGATTGATGTACCGGCTATCACAAGAGCGGTTGAATTTGAGTTAGGGGAGATCTGTGCTCCGATTGTGACTGAAATCTTACCCCTGGAGAATTTTTATGAAGCGGAAGACTATCATCAGGATTATCTGATAAACAATCCCGAGGGCTACTGTCATATCAATCCGGAATTATTTAAGATTGCGCGTGAAGCCAATAAATATCCGGTTGTAAGCGACGAGGAGTTAAAACAACGATTGACACCGTTGCAATATGCCGTTACAAGAGAGAGTCTGACCGAGCCTCCTTTCAAAAATGAATATTATGCGGAGTTCCGCCCCGGAATTTATGTCGATATAATTTCGGGTGAACCTTTGTTCCTTTCAACTGATAAATTTGAATCGGGATGTGGGTGGCCTGCATTCTCGAAACCGATTGATCAGTCGTTAATAGAAGAGCATCTTGATCTGACACATGGAAAGGTCCGGACAGAAGTCCGGAGCCGAAACAGTGAGAGTCATCTCGGTCATGTATTTAATGACGGTCCTATTGCCTCCGGAGGTCAACGCTATTGTATAAACAGTGCATCCTTACGTTTCGTACCAAAGGAAGATATGGAAATGGAAGGATATGGCGACTACCTTAAGTTTATACGTTAGAGACTTCGGTTGGCTGATCTTCGGGAAGCCATTTCTTAAGAGTAAAAATAAACTCCAATCCGCCGGTTGAACGGTTATGTACAGAAATGGATCCACCGAGTGCCTCAATAGTATTTTTTACTATTGACAGTCCCAAACCGGTACCACCGACCTTACGTGAACGCCCGGCATCAATACGGTAAAATCTTTCGAAAAGACGGCTTAAATGTTCTTCACCGACTCCGGTTCCATTGTCGTAGAAACTGAAACTATAATAGTGGGGAGATTCTGATACAAGACGTAATCCCGCCTCAGTTCCGTGCGAGTATTTCGCTGCATTTTTCAAAAGATTCGAGACCATACCGATCAGAAGATTAGTATTGCCTTTAACTTTGCAGTCGATAGGTATTTCGTAAGAGAAATGAAGGTCGCCAGCCAATCCGGTCACCGACAGATCATTGTCGAGGGAATAGATCAAATCGTGGAAATCCACTTCAGTAACAGGGATCGTGTTACTGCTTTCTTCAAGACGAGTCATTGTCGAGACATCATTCAGCAGACTTGTCAGACGCTCAACATTGCTTTGGGCACGACGAAGAAATTTTTCTTTAGTGTCCGCCGGAAGATCGGGATTTTCGATAACCGTATCGAGATATCCTTTAATAACTCCAACAGGAGTCTTTAATTCGTGGTTAATATTATTAGTGAGCTGATGTTTCAAACGCGACTTTTCGGTCACGGCATGCATGGCGATAGAATGTTCTTTCTCGCTACGCAAACGAGCCTTATCAAGCTCATTATATAACTGAACAATATGACGAGATATGTCACCAAGTTCGTCGTGCGGGAACTCTTCTTCGGCATTGAAAGCCTTTCCACTCGCTACATTATCGGCGAATTCCCTCATAAGAGTGATAGTCCGTCCGAAATATCTGGAATAAAAATAAACAAAAATTGTAGTAATTATTCCAAGTCCGATGATGAGAACCCACATCATTGGCTGCTGTATAAAAGTAGAACTCAACTTCACAGATGACTGCATACCGAGCAGTACGTAGTATTTTCCATCCTTACTACGTGTAGCTTTATAGTAATATCTGTTATTATCCGACTTATTAAGTTTCTCACCTTCACCCTCCATTTTTTCGATCTCTTTATAGAATTCGAATTTAATAGGGTAACGAGTGGAGTACCTCATGATCTTACTGTTGTCATAGACAGAAAGCCGGATCATGGGGAATAGGGGAGAAGTGTCGTAATACAATTGGATGAAGTCAATGAAACCGTCAAGACTTTCATCAGATTCATAAGCATGAAGAACTCGGCTCATTACGAATGAGAGTTCATCGCTTATTCTTTTTTGGTTTTCGTTTACCTCACGGCGATATTGAAAAAAGAAAATAGTGGCGATTAATATCCATACAAGCAGTGCAAGAGGGACAAATAATCGCCACTGATAACTATACAGTTTCTTTAAAGCCATAACCGAATCCTAATCGAGTAATGATATTGTTACCATATTCTCCGATTTTTTTACGGAGACGTGCAATATTGGTGTCAATCGTTCGATTAGAAACAACCACTTCACCTGCCCATACAGAGTGAATAATCTCTTCGCGGGAATAGATGCGGTTGCGGTGAGTAAGTAGGAAAAGCAGAATATCAAATTCAGTTTTAGTAAGATTTACCTCTTGATCGTCAAGATAGCATAATTTTTCATTCCGGTCAATTCTGAGGTTATGGAATGTGATATCCGGTTCGTAAATACTCTTGGTGCTGTTGGAGGTGACCTGTTGTGCAGCTTTTGCACGACGCAAAACAGCTCTTACCCGAGAAAGAACGACCCCTATTACAAATGGTTTTGTAATATAATCATCCGCTCCAATATTCAACCCCATTACGGTGTCATCCTCGCCATCAAGCGCGGAACAGAAAATTACCGGAGTGTTTTCGGTTTCGGCACGGTTACGTATTCGTTTGGCAAAGTCAAAACCGCTGAGCTGTTCCATCATAATATCAACAATGAATAACGAATAACCGCTGAGATCCATAGCCAACGCTTCTTCAGCGCTATTGGCAGTGTCTACCTCATAGCCTTCTTTCTCAAGGTTGAATTTGAGAATTTCGCATAAGGCTTCTTCATCGTCAATTACTAATATTTTGATTCTCATGAGTTAGAAATTTTATAATGATTGGTCGGTGTTCCAATTAGAATCAAGCTGATTCTAAAAACGGATGTAAAGTTAAAAAAAATTGACAAAATACAATAGTTAACGAATGTTAATAATATCTTAACTTAAAATACGTTAACAATGAGCGGGTGATTTAATAATTCAGACCTTTACAGCTTTAATCGCACGGTGATAAAAGTCCTGTACCGCTCTTACGTATTCAGTTGTCTGGCGCCCTCTGAAATAGCCGTATTTTACAACAGGGAGATTATAGTACTCCGGTTTTGATTTAAGAAGCAGCGCTGTCTCCACATTTTCATTCCATTTTGTGGGATCTAAACCAACAGCTTCAGCAAGAGCAATGGCATCAAGAATATGAGCGAGTCCGGAATTATATGCGGCAAGTACGAAATTGATGCGTTCTTTCTTGTCGGGAACTTTCGATTCGAGAGATTTATCAAGTTTATCAATTATTTTTACCGCAGTTCTGATAGATGTTTCATTATCTGCAAGCTGTTCGGGATTTGCTCCGAACGCCCTTGCAGTCGCCGGCATTATCTGCATAATACCCCTGGCACCAGCCCATGAAACAACCGTAGGGTTGAATCTACTTTCTACAAAAGCCTGGGCAGCAAGCATACGCCAATCTAAATCAATTTGAGAAGAATATTTCTTGAATAGAAAATCGAATGGAGAAATCTTGCCATCTTTAAAAGAGACATTATATATAGATGGCTGGCTTTTAGAAAGCTCAAAATATCTGCGCAATAGCTCTGCCTGTATTTTACGTGGGGTTTCGCCCACAGTCCACGCATCAATTGAATCGGCAAGCCATGGCAGGGAGGTTGATACTCCCCATGATGTGCGTTGATCAAGGCTAACCGGGACACTAACATCAATTCCCGGAAAATAAGTGCGGTTTAACAAGGCAATATCACTGTCCACGACAGTAAGAGGAAGTTGTCCGTCAGCCACCATCTGTATCAGGTCTTCTGTAATTAACGTGTCACGATCAATGATATGGATGTCTATCCCTCCTCCAAGTTCCCGATTAAGATTAGTAAGCCGAGTCTGATATTTGGAATTTTGTTCGACATAAACATCTCTTCCAATTAGTTGGGTTACATCAGAAACAAAGGTTGAATCGGAGCGTCGCGGTTGTACAAGAACCTGATGCTTTACATTTTCAATTCCACAGGGAATAATATGATCGAGATACTCGGCAGTCACCGGAACCTCGTAGGCAATCATATCTACTACACCGGAATCGAGCCACTCAACCGCCGAAGCTAAAGACGGTGCAATGTGCCATTCGAGCGACAAAGAATGATCGGACGCAATCCGAGTGAGGAGTTCGTAATCATAACCCATACGTTGATCACGAAAATAAAAAAAGGATGTCGGACTATACAGGGTGGCAACATGTAAAGTATCAGGAAGAAAATGCACACTCTGCTCACTATCACTCTGTGAGTGCTTTGGGATGGAACATCCCTGAGCACTCAGAATGACAGCAGTCAACGTTATCCAATGACATCGGATCATCAGTAAACAAATTGACCCTTTTCGGAAATTATGGTCAGTTTGTTTTCCGAAGCGGCTTCGACGCGTCCGATAACACGGGCATCGATTCCGAATTGACGAGAAGTCTCAATTACTTTTTCGGCGTTTTCAGGACGCACATATATTTCAAGACGGTGACCCATATTGAAAACCTTATACATTTCTTTCCAATCGGTTCCAGACTGACTTTGAATCAATTCAAACAAAGGAGGAACTGGAAACAGGTTGTCCTTAATGACATGTTTGTTTTCAACAAAATGCATTACTTTAGTCTGGGCGCCTCCGGAGCAATGAACCATGCCATGAATGTCAGAACGCATGAATGAAAGCAGTTTCTTTACAACCGGCGCATACGTGCGTGTAGGTGAGAGAACCAGACGACCTGCATCAAGGGGGGTGCCTTCAACCGGATCAGTCAAAAGGCATTCACCGCTGTAAACCAGTTGGGCGGGAACAGAGTGATCGTATGTTTCCGGATAAAGTTCTGCCAAATATTTAGCGAACACATCATGTCGGGCAGAAGTAAGACCGTTACTTCCCATACCACCATTATACTCCGATTCATATGTCGCAGTTCCGAAAGAAGCAAGCCCAACAATGACATCACCATCTGCAATATTAGCGTTGTTAATTACGTCATCGCGTTTCATACGGCAAGTAACGGTTGAGTCCACGATGATCGTACGCACGAGATCACCGACATCAGCCGTTTCTCCACCTGTACTGTATATGTTGATACCATGTTCACGAAGTTCTGACAAAAGTTCTTCTGTACCATTGATAATAGCAGCTATAACCTCTCCGGGAATCAGCATCTTGTTTCGTCCTATTGTCGAACTAACCAGAATATTATCAGTAGCGCCGACACAAATGAGATCATCGATATTCATGATCAGAGCGTCCTGCGCAATACCTTTCCATACACTCAGATCACCTGTCTCACGCCAGTAAGCGTAAGCGAGTGATGATTTTGTACCGGCACCATCGGCATGCATAATATTGCAATATGTCGGGTCACCACCAAGATAATCAGGTATTATTTTGCAAAAAGCTTTAGGGAAAAGTCCTTTGTCAACGCGGCTGATAGCGCGGTGCACATCTTCTTTTGAGGCAGAAACACCCCGAAGATCATAACGTTGGTCACTCATAAGTGTAAAATGTAAGAAAAGAGTGGTAGATTATTCAAAGATATATAAAGAGGAGCATAATAGTTACTGCCGGTGAAGCAAACAGGAGCGAGTCAATGCGGTCAAAAATTCCACCGTGTCCGGGAAGGATATTTCCACTGTCCTTTGCATGTAAAGCGCGTTTGAAGAGAGACTCCGCCAGGTCACCATATGTAGATGCGACGCACACAATGACAGCCATAATCAGCGATTGCCAATTGTTAAACGGAATGTCGAAACAATGAAATTCAGGGGCAAACCATCCGAATACAGCGGTAAAAAGTAGACCGCCAAGCCAACCTTCCCATGATTTTTTTGGAGATATACGTTCAAAAAGCTTGTTTTTTCCAAATAATGATCCTGTACAATAGGCACCGGTATCATTAAGCCAAATCATAATGAAGAGTGCCAGAGTCAGCATTCTGTCAGTCATGAAAATGAGTTCAAGTGATACCAGAGGCAGAATGACCCAACAAAATGAAAGCATCGATTTTCCTGCTTCAGTGATTGGAGAATCAGAATGTATATATAACTGCACCGTGAGGCGTACAAGGATAAAAAACAAAGTCACAGCTCCAAGTAATGGAAGCATGAGGAAAGAACCGGCAAAGATGGTTACATATAACGGTATAAGAAGAGTAACGATACCAAGAACTGTGTCGATGGTTGCTGTGAGCCGAGAAAATGATCCAACCGTGCTTGATAATTTCTGGTATTCAAGCATAGCTGTCAATCCAAATAAAGAACACAGAATGGGGAATGCCCAGTCAGTGAATAATATGGATAGGATAACTACAGCGATATAAATAATTCCTGTTATAAGGCGTTTGATCAAGGAACTCATTTTCAGGCAAAAGTTTTGTATAATAATAGCTTAAGACTAAGAAAGCTGCCACAACACGAGGTCGGGGCAGCTTTCTTGTACGTTTTGCGATCAATGCGTCAGAGAGTGACAAAGATCAGGTGTGAAGATTACTTGCCGCTGATCGAATCGCTTACAGTAAGGCGAGCACGACCTTTTGCGCGACGACGAGCAAGCACCTTACGGCCTTCGGGTGTTGACATTCTTTCGCGGAAACCGTGTTTGTTAACTCTCTTTCTGTTAGAAGGTTGGAATGTTCTTTTCATTGTCGTATATTATTATATTGTTTTATTCTTTTATGAGGAGATGCTTTTCAAGGCGCAAAGTTATTAATAATCTACTTAATACGCAACTTTTTGTGTCTAAAAAATTGACTGTAGAGTCAACTGGCAACTGCAAAATTAAACAATTCGTTTGAAGAACTCAATTTTGGGAGTTGAAAACCCTAATTTTTTTCGAGGTCTCTCATTGATCTGATATTGTACCCTGTTCAGATCTTTCTGGTCTATATCCCTAAAATCAGTTCCTTTAGGGTAATATTCCCGAAAGATTTTGTTAATATTCTCCACCCCTCCTTTCTGCCCGGAGCAATATGGATCGGCAAAATATACCGTGCACTCCAGGGCTTTGCATATTTCCTTGTGATTCATGAATTCAACGCCATTATCGGTGGTTATTGTGTGTACAAAAGCCTTATAGGGTCTGAGAAGTCTGATAACGGCAGCCGACACATCCGAGGGTTTCTTTGAGGGAAGTTTCAACTGTAGAAAGAAACTCTGGCTTCGTTCGAACAGCGTGAGGACTTGGCTTTTCTGGTCCTTGCCTATCACCAGGTCCATTTCCCAGTCTCCAAAGCGTTTGCCATTCGCTTCCTCGGGACGATCATGAATCGAAACCCTATCGGGAATCATAGTCTTTCCAGCTGTATTATACTGTTTTTCCTGATGCCGCCTGTACTTCATTCCATGGTGACAGTACTGACGCAATTCGGGAAGCCTACGTATCTCCTGATATATACGCTCCTTTGAAATACATATACCTTTGAGTTTAAGATGCCCTGAAATCTGCTCTGGAGACCATCTTTTCTTAACCAGGAGATCAATGGCTTGTTTGAGCACACCGGGGTTCAAGGCAGTATTCCTTACTATTCTTTCCCTCCTTTCCATAGCCATCTCGTTGGCAGTGTTGGGACTATACTTGCCGGTCTTTGTCCTGTTCCTCCTGAACTCTCTGGAGATGGTAGACACCCTACGAGGCTTTGGAGCCGGCAGTCCGAGTTCTTCTGCCACCTCTCTCTCTATTCTGTTAATCTCGTCAGCAATGGCCTGAAATGTCGAGCCACTTGCGCGCATCGATGAAATGATGTATCTTTGCGCTAAGGTTAATTGTTTGTACATGAGCAATACAAAATTAATTAATCTTAGGGAGACTTCGTTCTCCCTTTTTGTTTTTTGTATTGCCAGTAATTACTCGGTGCGCTCTTGGGGGCGGTTTAGTCCGCCCCCGCCGCGCGGCATCCCCCTCCAGAAGAAGAGAGGAAGGTTGTGTTATCGAAAATCCCGATCAGAATTTGCACTTCGTTCTGGAATCTTCACTAAAAAATTGACCATTTTTAATAGAGAACAGTATTAATAACTTTATTCTTTCTTAGCCGGAGGAGATTGAATGCGAAGTATGACCGGTGTACGTCTTGTATCACAGCTACGTTTGTCACCTTTCCATAATTCGTGGAGAGTCAACCCGTTAAGTTTATCGCCCAATTTGTTGGTAAGAGATTCAATGTCTGTCTCATTTGTAAGGATAATACGTCCGATATTTGCCTTTGGATCAAAGTTATCCGGATCAATGGGGCGATCTCTGTCGTTTAGATAAAAATTTGTAGTGTAAAAATGTAGCATCGGTATTTCAACCCATGAAAGATATTCACCTTCAGGCTGAAATTCCGTTATCTTTTCTGTTACTGAAATATCCGATTTTGCAGATAGGACAGGTGGCAAAATAGAGTTATCAAGCATTGAATAAACGGCAAAGAGGGATAAAGCCATCGGAGTAAGAGCACGCATACCGATTGCATCACGTACAAAGATTTTTCTTCTGACAAACCGTATTGTCCACATACCTGAAATAACTGAAAAAATTGCCAGTATTCCGCTTACAACAGACATGCCTAACGATTGAAAATCATTAAAATTCTGTAAATCGCGTATCCCGGAGCATAAACCAGTCTTTATTATAACCCATGAAAGAGGGAGGAGAACTGCCAAAAATCCTATAAAGACACTGAATATCCTTATCACTCGACGTCCTCTACGTGATTCCGTCAGCCATTGCATGAGTAAAGTGATCCCCCATGCTAAAAACGGATACATCGGAAGCAGGTAAACACTACGTTTACTTTTGGGGATGCAGTAGAATATGAAAATGGTGAGTGATGCGACGATAGCGAGCATTGATGCCGGGGATATGGATCCCCGAAACAGCTCTCTTTGTTTTACTTTGTTTACGAAACCATGCCATCTCATAACAAACACACTCATAATGGCAAGAAGGGTATATGGCAGCATACCTGCAATTAAAGTCAGCACATTGTAGCTTGGCGGATTGACATGTGACTCATAACTCATTGTTCCGGTAAGCCGTCCGATGTTCTCTTCAAGTACAAGTGCAAGAAATTGTTCGCCTCCGCTTCGATACGCTTCCACATACCAAAGTGAAGGTATGATGAATGAAGCTGTACCAATACATATTAACCGGAATGTCAGTTTCCAGAACCGATCACCTTGTGTTAACCGGTATATCCAAATTATCAGACAGGGGAGAGCCATTCCTACAGGACCCTTAGTAAGAAATGCACCGCTCATAAGAATAATCGCGAGCCAGGGAATCCTGTGACGTCCGGTATCATTAAACCATGAATACAACGAATAAATCGCACAAACCATGAACGCAGTCAAAAGCATGTCGACTCTACAGGCAGTAGCGGCCCGGAACACCTCAAAAGAAGTGAGTGTAACCCATCCTGCCATCCATCCGGCGTAATAACCACGGTCTCCGTATTTTGAGAAAAAACGTGCAGTCTGAACTACCAGAAAAATAGCGGCCACGAGTGATGGAACCCGTGAAGTGAACTCTGTCACCTCTCCACCAAAAATCAAAGATACTATAGCTATACACCATGCGAGTACAGGAGGTTTGTATGGCATTTCAGCCCCTCCAAAACTTGCCGGTAGAATCCAATTCCCTGATTCGAGCATTGATACAGCAACGATTGCCTCCCGAGGTTCGCCCTTCGTATTAAATAATGTGGTGATGCAGAACAACAGGAACATAACCAACATTGAGCCTATCAGACTCAGCGATACTGCAGACAGTTTGTTTTTCATCGGTGCTGTGTTTTACGGGACAGTAAATTCCTTATGTCGTTTGACACATCCGATATGAACGACTGCATAGGCGTAATGATTGGCTTAAACTGCTGTTCGCGCGGCGGAGCAAATAACCGCAATGCACCTGCATGACATGATATATCCAGTTTTGCCGGAGCTTCAAGAGGTTCTCCGTCGGCATGTATGGGACCACTTTTCTTGCGTTGTATAGTCAGAGCGGAGGTACGGAATGAGTCAATCATCATATTATGATTGATGAATCCGGTTAGCAAGTCAACGCCAACAATAGCTGTGGACAGAGGTGAACC
The DNA here is from genome assembly GCA_964555405.1 of uncultured Bacteroides sp. GTDB lineage: Bacteria > Bacteroidota > Bacteroidia > Bacteroidales > Muribaculaceae > Paramuribaculum. Next base: position 43,857 of record CAZKSF010000009.1, on the reverse strand, counting down.
CGAGTGAATTATAGTTACATCAAGCAATCCGTCGCGAATTGAGGCGTTCGGTGCGATATAGGCATTATTCCCGTATTGAGAGGCATTGCACACAGCAACAAGAAATGCTCTCTCGGTAAGGACGGTTCCGTCAGAGAGAGCGATTACATACTCTTCCGACTGATAATTAATAAATTCGGTTACCGCACTTTTTATGTACGAAAGACGCCCGCGACGAGGAGCGTGAGCGAATCTTTCGCTCACAGCCGCATCAAAGCCAACTCCACATGTACATAAAAAAGGTCGGTTATTGACACTCCCATAGTCGACATCGGCTATAAAGCCATCAGCTATAATACTGAGCGCCATATCCATATCCGTACCTAACCCAAGGTGGCGTGCGAGTCCATTTCCTGATCCACAAGGGATAATTCCCATCGCAGTTTCCGTACCTCTCAGACCACATGCGACTTCATTAATAGTACCGTCGCCGCCAGCTGCAATTATGCCGTAAAACCCGTCATCAGCAGCTTTCCTTGATATTTCGGTTGCTGATCCCGGACCGGTAGTCCAGAAAGTCTCAATTATATATCCGGCATTTTCCAGATAATTACGGATGAATTTTTCAAGTGAATTCTTATCCTGAGTACCGGAAATCGGATTTATGATCAGTAAAAGTCGACGTTTATTGGTCATAAAACAAAATAATTAGCGGCCGAACTTCTTGATTTTTTCACGTAAACATGTAGTAAACTCCTTATTTTCCAATAATTGTTCTACAGTGATATGCATCCTGTACTGCCAGTATTGGAGAGGATTTGACGGTTCGTTGATTCTTTCTTCGTCGGGATTGTCTCTTCGTATCGTACCATTGACAGAGAGCCAATCCTGAAGCGGAAAAATACACAACATCGAAGCGGCATTAAGATTGGTATCAATAATCCGGTCACATATCCAGGGTTCAGCTGTTTTAGGAGCTTTTCCGTCACAGTGGAGGATCTCATGAAAGAAACGCTCAGATAAGTCGGGATCTTCCTCCCACCACTTTCGGATACCACTCATGTCATGAGTAGAAGTAGAGCATACCGACAGATACGGATAATGCTGAGTATCTCCGAAAGCCACTCCATATTCTTTGGGCATTCGTTGGATCTCAAGAGAAAGAATCTGAAGTTTTGCCATTACATCGGGTACACAATCCGGAATCATTCCAAGATCCTCGGCACATACAAGCATGGAAGTAGCATCGATCAACGGGGGCAATTTGCTCATCGCTTTATCTGCCCAGAAACTGTTATGTCTCCGGTAGAAGAAATCATGGTATAGTCTGTCAAATCTCCATTGATCATGCGGCGGAAGATCTCTGTAAACAAATGTCGATTGTGCTGAGATGCGCGGATGATAAGTTCCTTTATGGTAGGGATCTTCGATAAAAAGAACTTCGTCAATTAAAGAAAGAAGACCCTCGCATATCCGGTGGTTGCGTTCGTCATGCTCTTTGGAAGCGAACAGTGCGGCTATCTTACGTTGGTTATCGACTTCAGGAAACAGTGAATACTGGTGAGTACCAGGAATTCGTCTTAAATATGTTGAACGGACTTCGTCAGCATATTGACCAAAGTAGACAGGCAACATATTATCAACAATGTAAGGAGTCGTATAGAGTTCGCGGTCGAATATGAAGTCATAATCGATACTCATATCATCCGGTTTGAGTGGTAAAGCCGGATTGAAATACCCTAAAAGACCGTGAATAGCGTTCTCCGGTATCTCCCAAATTCTAAAGAAACCAAGTACATGATCAATTCTGTAGGCATTGAAATACTCCGACATTTTCCGGAAGCGTGATTTCCACCATTCGTATCGGTCACGTGACATTTCATCCCAGTTATAAGTTGGAAATCCCCAGTTTTGACCTAAGGTAGAAAAAGCATCCGGCGGGGCACCAGCCTGACAATCGAGATTAAAAAGGCGTGGATTCAACCAGGCATCCACACTTGTACGCGCGATTCCGATAGGGATGTCTCCCTTGATAGCCACACCTCTCTGGGACGCATAATCAAGGGTAGCGCGCATTTGTTTATCAAGATGATACTGGACGAAATAATGATAACGAATTTCCCGCGCGTTATTTTGGGTAAGTTTTGCAATTTTTACAGCATCATATGTAGAATATTCATTCCACATTCTCATATCAGATGTTTTGAATCTGTCGCGAAGAAAACGATAAGCTGCATAAGGAGTCAACCAATAAGAGTTATGTGATACAAAAGTTGTAAACTCAGTGTCGGAATCGAGAGTGTCGGCTACCTGTGCATATAATTCACGTGCATATAGATCCTTAGTGCGGGTAACCCGCTCATAATCGACAACGGGGAGTGCGTTTAGTTCTTTGGCTATACGATTGTAATGCTCTATTCTTGCCGGTTCGTTAAGCGAGCCTACCGAAGGCAAATGCAGATACATCGGGTGTAAGGCAAAAGTAGAATTTGCGTTATATGGATACGAATCCCGCCATGTATCGCACATTGTTGTATCATTGATTGGCAAAACCTGCAGGATTTTCTGACCGGTTTCCACACACCAGTCAATCATTTTGCGGAGACTATGAAAATCCCCGACTCCGAAATCCTCTTCAGTCCGGACGGAAAAAACCGGAATAGCCGTTCCCGCACCATACCATTTGTGTATGTCGAAAAGTACTTCACCGCAGTCTTTAGAAATGCAATTACCATTAACCATTTCCTTAATAGACATATGACGGTTAGAGCCACTTTCCCAGGCTATAATTTCTCCGCTGTCTTTATCAACAAGAACAAATTTGAATTCGAAACCCTCACACGGTTCGAAACCTTCTATCATCACATTCCATTCAGGAAAATTTCCATCGCTCATACGTGGTGATTTCGAAACATCCCAACACCCAAGGCTTGGTATCGACCCGGTTAACACAAGATCTTGGGATGGAGAAAGTTGCGGAGCCATACAGTGTAACGAGAAAGAATCACGTTTGACAGGTAGTGTCTTTACCGGATCATGGCGCCGGTTTATACAATCAGTAAATGCGGATGAAAAAAGTGATCGTTCTGCTGGAGCTTGAATCCACGCATCCCGTAAAAACAGATGTATTATATCTCCGGATTTAATTAAATGATGTTTTGAACCATGGTATTCCCTGCGTAAAATAGAATGATCATCAGCCATTATCAAATATTCATAGCTTAAATCATCTATATGATTATCCACATCAACCGTCAGATGCCAATTAGAATCTCCGTCTATTTCCATGAATCTCGCCTTTGCGGGATTCCCGTATCCTAATGCCGGAATGTTACCGCAGACAGCTACTTTTTCGCCCCATTTAGTGCGGTAGTCGATTGTAAATGTAACTTTCATTTGTTTAGGATATTAAGTGTTTTAGCCACAACGTGAGGATCCGCAAGAGGTGCATATCAGGCACCCTTCCTGATAAATAAGGGTCTCATTTCCGCAGTTGGGACATTTTTGTCCTTTAGCTTTGGTACCGTTTGGCAGATATTTTTTCAGGGCCCGTTCGACACCCATTTTCCATGAATTAATTGAAAGACTGTCAAGTTCAAGTCCACCTACAAGTTTGAGAACCTGATCGATAGGCATGCCATATCGTAAGACTCCGGAAATGAGTTTGGCGTAATTCCAGTACTCAGGATTAAATTTGTCGGAAAGACCTTCAATTGTGGTCTTATGCCCCCTTTTATTTATGAATTGGAAATCATAACGCTTATTTCCGTCCGGGTCAATCGCTTTAATTATTTTACCATGGGATACTGATTTCGGAACAAATATTCCATCTTCATCATCAGCGAGCCCGGTAAAAATTTCGTAAGGATGCCCGTCACGAAGCCCTATAAAAGCGATCCATTTCTCCTTATTGTTCTGAAATCTCACAATATCAGCCTCAAGTTCGTTAGGTCGCTTAAGGACAGTACCGGAGGTCGGGACACCTGAATTCTCTTTAGGTTTCTTTTTCTCCATGCTTACAAGGACACCTGACCGGGAGCCTTCGCGGTATACGGTACAACCTTTGCATCCTGATTTCCAAGCCTCAACGTAAAGGTCATTTACAACAGATTCCGAAACGTTTGCGGGTAGATTGATAGTCACGGAAATGGAATGATCGACCCATTTCTGCACCCGTCCTTGCATGCGAACTTTTTCTAACCAATTGATATCATTGGCAGTTGACATGCTATAAGGAGATTTAGCAACAAGTTCGTCGAGTTGCTCCTGTGTATAATCGTCTCTAAGTTCTTGTCCGGTAATTTTCATCCATTCGAGAAATTTGGGGTGGAACACAGTGAATTCCTCGAAAGCGTCTCCACTGTCATCTACATAGTCCACCCTTACATTTTCGTCATTTGGATTGACTTTCCGGCGTCGTTTGTAAACAGGCATAAACACCGGTTCAATTCCGGAAGTAGTACGTGTCATCAAACTTGTAGTCCCTGTTGGGGCAATTGTCAGACAAGCTATATTACGTCTACCATAACGCTTCATTCGGTCATAAAGGTCGGGATCAGCTTCTGCAATACGTTTTATGAACGGATTATTGGCTTCTCTGGAAGCATCGTATATTTCAAAGGCACCACGCTCTTTAGCCAATGAAACAGAAGAACTATAGGCAGCCAGGGCAATAGCCCGGTGAACCGATTCTGAAAAATCCGTAGCTTCAGGAGTCCCATAACGAAGTCCAAGAGCCGCCAACATATCTCCCTCACCCGTTGTTCCGACACCTGTACGGCGTCCAAGCAGTGTTTTTTGCCGGATTTTTTCCCACAGCCTTAATTCCGACCCTTTAACTTCTTCTGTTTCGGGATCGGATTTGATTTTTTCTATGATTTTATCTATTTTTTCAGCTTCAAGGTCGATAATGTCATCCATTATGCGTTGAGCTTTAGCCACATGATTTTTGAAAAGCTCGAAATCAAACTTCGCATCGGGTGTAAAAGGATTTACAACGTAGCTATATAGGTTTATTGCAAGCAGACGGCAGCTGTCGTAAGGACACAGCGGTATTTCACCACAAGGATTTGTTGAAATTGTCTGAAAACCAAGATCGGCGTAACAGTCAGGTACAGATTCTCTGATTATGGTATCCCAAAATAATACTCCTGGTTCGGCAGATTTCCAGGCATTATGAATAATTTTAGCCCATAAAGCTTTGGCATCTATTTCTTTTACAACTATCGGTTTTTCGGTTTCATCAACCGGGTATGTTTGTCGGTAGGGTAGTTCTTTGTTGACACAACGCATGAATTCATCGTCAATTCTGACAGATACGTTGGCTCCTGTAACCTTACCCTCGGTCATTTTTGCATCTATGAAGGCTTCCGAATCGGGATGTTTGATGCTTACTGACAACATTAAAGCACCTCTTCTGCCGTCCTGGGCGACTTCACGGGTTGAATTACTGTAACGTTCCATGAAAGGAACGAGTCCTGTAGAAGTAAGCGCCGAGTTCTTAACCGGAGTACCTTTCGGACGGATATGAGAAAGATCATGTCCAACACCTCCGCGACGTTTCATTAGCTGAACTTGTTCTTCATCAATCTTGATAACTCCACCGTAAGAGTCAGGTTTTCCATCCAGCCCAATAACAAAACAGTTTGATAATGAAGCAATCTGAAACTCGTTTCCGATACCGGTCATCGGACTTCCCTGAGGTATGATATACCGGAATTTATCCAAAAGCTGAAAAACTTCGTTTTCAGTCATGGGATTTGGATAATTAGACTCTATTCTTGCTATTTCACGTGCCAGACGATGGTGCATGTCCTCGGGAGTGAGTTCATAAATATTGCCATAAGAGTCTTTTAAAGCATATTTACTCACCCAAACCCGGGCAGATAATTCGTCATTGTCAAAATAACTCAACGATGCCTCATAGGCATCGTCGTATGTGTGGATTGTCGGTTGCACTGTATGATCGGTCTTTAGAAGATTCGTTTCGTAATGCAAAATTTGTAAATATTCTTGTGATGACAAAATTTTTGAGGAGCATTTGTTACTTTTGCAAAATAAAATTATTGAACATGGAAAAGGAATATTTCAAAAAACGTCGCACGATACGTAAATATGATTTGACTAAAGAATTGTCGGATGAGCTTCTGATTCAGTTGGCTGATGAAGCGGCGCATGCTCCGACAACCGGCAACATGCAACTTTATAGTTTGGTCATTACTCGTGATCCTGAAAAGAAAAAAGCGTTGTCTCCTGCGCATTTCGGACAACCACAGGTAGAGGGATGTTCGGCAGTCCTGACATTTTGTGCGGATTTCCGGCGTTTTACCCGTTGGTGTGAAATAAATTCGGCAGATCCGGGCTACGACAATTTCCAGTCGTTTATGACGGCAGTCCTTGACACGTCACTTTTTGCTCAACAGTTCTGTACACTCGCCGAATTACATGGCTTAGGAACCTGCTATCTTGGTACTACAACTTACAATGCGCCTCAGATAGCTCAGATTCTTGAGCTGCCGCAATTGGTGGTTCCTGTTACAACCTTGACAGTTGGCTGGCGTGCGGATGAAGGTGAGGATGTAGGTCGCCTGCCGGTTGAAGCGATCATTAATTTCGAACGATATGACGACCTGTCGGATGACCGCATAAAAACATTATATGCTGAGAAAGAATCACGTGAAGACAGCCGCAGATTTGTAGAGGAAAACGGAAAGTCTACTTTGGCGCAGGTGTTCACCGATGTTCGCTATCCGAGGTCGAATAACGAATATTTTTCTAAAGTATATCTGGATTTTATTAGAAAGCAAGGTTTCAATGTGTGAACATAAGTTGTGGGATGATGCAGAAACATGGAATCAGATAACTGAACTCAGCACATGCAGGGATTATTCAAAATTGGTATTGAAAGCTCAGGGTGATCCCAGGAGAATGTGGATAGCGATGCAAGCGGAATGTCGTAATAAAGCTGCAAAAAAACTTCCGCATTACTCAGCCGTGTCCGGTTTTGTGTTTCCAACAAGATTGTCTGTTGAACAATGCACCTCCGAAGCAATTGCCGGGTTTCATGCCACTCTTATCAGTCATGGGACAAGTGGAATAGATTTGACTTGCGGTCTTGGTATCGATGCTATGGCATTTGCTAAATGCTCGGAATCTGTAATGGCCATCGACCGTGATTCCGAAGTCGTGGAGGCTCTTGAGCATAACGCTCATAGGCTTGGAATTGATAATATAAGATGTATTTGTGCTGATTCAACAGGATGGCTCGATACTATCGGAGATCTTTATGTAGATTGGATATTTGTTGACCCGGCAAGGCGTGGAGAAGATGGAAGACGTCTTTACAGTATTGCGGATTGTTCTCCGGATGTTGTCGGTCTCCTGCCTGTTTTAAGGAAACATTGCCGTAAACTGATTGTTAAGCTTTCCCCCATGCTTGACATTTCAGACACTTTAAGGCGTTTGAATGGAGTTTCTGATATATATACGGTAGGAACCACTACAGAATGTAAAGAGGTAGTAGTAGTGTGTGATATGAATCCGGATGATGTTATTGAAACTCGTTGTCATGCTGTGACTGTTATGGGACCCGGAGATATTCGCAGCGTATCACCGGAATCCGGAAATGATGACAGTGATTATGATTTTGTTCCAACATTGGAATGTGGCACATATTTATATGAACCTTTTCCAGCGCTAATGAAGTTTCAGGAGGATGCATGGATATGCAGGACCTATGGAGTCAAGCAAATAGCGCCTTCAACACATCTCTATGTTTCAAAGACAGACATATCCGCTGCTTTTCCGGGACACTGTTATCAGATAATTGATATGGCAGGATACAGCAAGCGCGATTGTGGGCGTATTGGAAAACTTTATCCAAGAATTAATGTTTCGACACGTAATTTTATTGATTCACCCGTAGAAGTTGTCAAACGCCTCAAAATAAAAGAAGGAGGGGAGTTGCGTCTTTTTGCGGTAACTGATAATGCTAAATCAAGAGTGTTGCTCGTTTGTAAACAGAAATGTTAAATTGAAGTTAAAAAGGTGTGTTTTTGACCTGCTTCAACAGATAATACTTACCTTTGCAACAGTTTTTCATGGTATTAGATTTAAGGTAAAAAGATTATTCGTCGTGATGACGAGTAATTTTTTTTGTTTTTAAATATCCGTTATTATTTAACGCGATCGGAAATTTCGGAACCGGGCTTGAATTTTACCGTTTTGCGTGCAGCAATGGTTATGACTTCTTTAGTTCTCGGATTAATTCCTGTACGTTCGCTCTTTTCGGTAATACTGAAAGTTCCGAACCCTAAAATCGAAACCTTATCACCAGTCTCCAGGGCATTAACGATAGTTTCAATTGTTGCATCCAAAGCATTGCGTGCGTCATTCTTATTCAGATTGGCTTTTTCTGCGATTGCATTGATTAAATCAGTCTTGTTCATAACACGTATTTTAGAAACTCGATGCAAAGATAAAAAACTATGTTGAAAAATTACACATTGGTAAATAAAAATCTTTACCTCTTATAGAAATAATCACCGTAAAACTCAATTATACCAACTTTTTGTAATGTGGATGTGAAAAAAATGTTGAATGATGAAATAATAGTAGCTGTATTAACATGATTTTTTGTAACTTTGTTCTTGTATTGAATTTGATAAAGATATGTACGGTAATGGACGTTCGTTATGGGGGAGTTTGCCTCCGGTAACAAAAAATTTAATTATTATAAATCTTATTGTATGGGGCTTCATGTTCATAGCTCCGGCAAAGATTACAATGGCACTGACCTCATGGTGTGGTTTGCATTATATTCTTGCTCCTGATTTCAATGCCGCTCAGTTGGTGACCTACATGTTTATGCACGATTCCAGAGGACTTGCACATATTGTGTTTAATATGTTTGCTTTGTTCATGTTCGGTATGTCGATTGAGATGGCAGTAGGAAGTAAAAAGTTCCTGATTTATTATCTTTCCTGCGGGATTGGTGCAGCAATTGTTCAGGAATGTGCGTGGGCTCTTACAGTCGGGAATATGCTCCAGCAAATGACCGGTGCATCATATGAAATGATTAAGGCACTTCATCCCGAGTTTCTGAATATTTTTGTAACTGTGGGGGCTTCGGGTGCTATTTACGGAATTCTGCTCGCATTCGGAATGTTGTTCCCCAATCGGGAGTTATTTATATTCTTTATACCTGTTCCTATAAAGGCAAAATGGGTAGTAATAGGATATGGAGTCATTGAACTCCTTATAGGTATGAGTAATGCGAATGATGGTGTGGCGCATTTCGCTCACCTCGGAGGTATGATTTTCGGATTGCTGATTATATTGTACTGGCGTAAGAAAGGTATTATTAATGGCGGTTATTACTAGAATTACCTGCAAAATCGGTTCATCTGTCAGATCACTTTCGGCTCTCGGATGGCTGTTAGCGATCAATATCGGAGTCTTCTTGATTTTGAGACTGTTCGCGGCGATGAATATTTTTACCGGTGACCGGTCTGTAGAAAATTTTGCATTGTCGTTAGTTGAACTGCCTGGTGATTTCAGATTGTTTCTCAGAAAACCGTGGACCATTGTGACATATATGTTTTCGCAGTTTGATATGTTTCATTTTGTGTTTAATGTATTGTGGCTCTATTGGTTTGGAAAGTTATTCACTGAATGTCGCAGTCAAAACCGTCTTATTCAGTTATACATTTCCGGAGGGATAGCAGGAGCAACGACCTTCATGATTTCTGCTAATCTTTTACCCGGTATTCCGACTACGGCTTTTCTAATTGGTTCTTCGGCATCGGTTCTTTCAATAGTATGCGCTACTGCCATAACTATGCCGGATCGTGAAATAGGATTGATGTTTTTCGGTGGGGTAAAGTTGAAATGGATTGCGCTGTTATTAGTAGTATTCGATATGATAAATATCGGATTCGATAATGCGGGAGGGCATATTGCTCATCTTGGAGGCGCCTTTACAGGTATATTAATGGGATTGTACATGAAAAAGGTTGCCTATAGAAGAGCAATCGCTTTTCGTGATGCGGATTTGCCCGACAATGATCAGATAGATGTTATTCTGGATAAGATCCGACGCTCCGGATACAGTTCTCTAACTCGTCTGGAACGACAAAAGTTATTTCAATTAAGCCAGAAAATTAAATAGGAATCATGGGCGCGAAAGATAAAAAGAGACATAAGTTATCAGTTTTCCTTAAAAGAATACTTGTTACAATAAACATTATCGTAGCCATTTTGACTTTACTGAGTGCCTATGGAGGATATATAGACCCCCGTACATGGATACTTCCGGCATTTTGTGTATTAGCTTTTCCGATAATGCTTGCAACCCTTGTGATAATATCGCTTGTCGACCTTCTTTTATCACCCAAGGTATCCATAATATCAGGTATTGCTTTGCTATTATGTTTGCCTAGTGCAATAAATCTATGTCCTCTTAATATCCCATATAAGAGCAAAGAAAGTGTCAGGGCGGATGAATTTACCTTGATGACTTATAATGTATTTTCGTTTGTCAATAATGATACTCTGAACCGAAAGTCGGAGATGCCATCACTTGAATGTATTCAGAGACTGCACCCTGATATAGTGTGTTTACAGGAAGGAAAACCATTTATCGATAAGGGATTAAAAAAGAAATATCCAGAGATAATGGATTCGTTGAGCTCAATGTATCCGTATTATATCAATAATGAGGGAAATTTAATATTGTCGAAGTGGCAGCTTGAACCGGTCCCCACCGGTATTGAAAAAGAAGATTCGTTTTCGGCAACATGTGCAAAACTGGAAGTTGAAGGTCATACTCTATACATTTTTAATCTCCACCTGCAATCAATAGGGTTGACACCGGATGACAAAGAGTTGTTCAGAGAACTGAGAAGAATGGAAGCAACCAAGAGTACAATAAAAACTGCTCGAATCGAACTCGGTGGAAAGTTGGCATATGCTTTTCGCAAACGGGCAGCACAAGCTGAGAAAGTACGCCATTTTCTGGATTCCCTTAAAGGAAATGTGGTTGTTTGCGGAGACTTCAACGATGTGCCGGGATGCTATGCTATCAGGACTATCCGTGGAGGAGACCTGAGGGATGCTTATTTCGACACTGCATTCGGGACAACGGTAACTTATAATAATAACAAACTGTTTTTCAGAATCGATCACATTCTTTATAAAGGAGATTTAGAAGCCGTAAATACAGTTCGAGACAATAATCGCGGCAGTGATCATTATCCTCTGATGACAACATTTAAATGGACTAAAAACTAATTATATTCTCAATGAAATCAATTAATATTGTAACCGCTGCAGCTTCCGCTGTTGTAGCAATGTCTGCAGTGATTAATCCGTTTACTACTATGGCAAAAGAGAATGCTAATCCGTTACTGGCGGAACAATTCAATACTCCTTATGGAATCCCGCCGTTTGAGAGTATTAAGGTTAGCGATTATATTCCGGCAGTAAAAGAAGGAATAGAACGTCAGAACGAAGAGATCAAAGCAATAACGGATAATCCTTCTGCGCCGACATTTGCAAATACCATTCTTGCCATGGAGCAGAGCGGTAAGCTTTTAAACAGAGTCATAGCGATTTTCAGTCATCTTAATGAGACAGACTCTTCCGACGAGATGAACGAAGTTTCGGAAGTGATTTTCCCTCTTGTCTCCAAGCATTCCGATGCGATAATGATGAACGACAAGCTGTTTGACCGTGTGAAAAGCGTCTACGACCGTCGTGAGTCACTCGGTCTTTCGGGTCCGGAAAAAAGAGCTGTGGAAGAAACTTACCGTAATTTCTGCCGCAACGGTGCTTTACTATCTCCGACAGATAAGGATCGTTTGAGTAAAATTAATTCAGAACTTACAGATCTTTATCTTCAATTTAATAAGAATCTTCTGGATGCTACGAATGCTTTTGAAGTACTTGTTACAGACTCTTCGGAACTATCAGGTATTCCCCAGTCCAATATAGCTGTAGCAGCGGAAGAAGCTGCAAGCCGAGGAAAAAAAGGATGGCTTTTTACGCTTCATGCTCCAAGCCGCCTGCCATTGTTGCAGTATGCAGACAATAGAGAATTACGTCGTAAGATATATGAAGGATATACGACTCTCGCTTCTTCCGGGAAATATGATAACAAGCCGGTGATAAACCGCATTCTGCAGGCCCGTACAGAAAAAGCACGCCTGCTCGGATATCCTGATTTCGCTTCGTATATGACGGCAAATGTAATGGCAAAGACAGTAAAGAATGCTGAAGATCTTCTTTTGAAGATCTGGAAACCGGCTGTTGCTAAAGAAGCTGAAGAAGTTGCGGAAATGCAGGCTATTGTTGATGCGGAAGGAGGTAATTTCAAGATAGCTCCATGGGATTATTATTATTATGCTGAGAAGGTAAGAACAAAAAAATATGCCCTCAATGAAGATGAAGTGCGAGCATATTTTACAATTGATAATGTCCGCAATGGAATTTTCACAATGGCGAAAAAGCTTTATGGCGTTACGTTTACGGAAATTCCGGATGCTCCGCTCTATAATCCGGAGGTGAAAGTTTATGATGTGACAGACTCTAACGGTGAACATGTAGCAGTGTTCATGACCGATTATTTCCCACGGGCTTCAAAGCGACAAGGAGCATGGATGGGTGAATTACAGAGTGCATTCACAGATCCTGATGGCTCTTCACAGCGTCCGATCGTCTATAATGTCGGCAACTTCTCAAAACCAGCCGGTGATACCCCTGCTTTACTTACACTGGATGAACTCGAAACCGCGTTTCATGAATTCGGTCACGGTCTTCACGGTATGCTGACTCGCGCAAAATTACGTAGCCAGGCAGGAACAAATGTCGACAGAGATTTTGTGGAATTGCCGTCGCAGATCCATGAACATTGGGCGCTTGAACCGGAACTGTTACGGGAATACGCTTTCCACTATGTAACAGGCGAGGTGATACCGGATTCGATTATTGCTAAACTTGAAGCTGCTTCTACACACAATCAGGGTTTTGCTACTACGGAACTCGCAGGCGCTTCTCTTCTGGATCTTCAGTATGGTCAACTGAATGTGGAACCCGGTCAGGACATAGACATTGAAGCTTTTGAGCGCTCTGTAGGTGACAAATTGGGAATGCCGTCCGAACTGACGTTCCGCTACCGTAGTCCATATTTCCGTCATATTTTCGGTAGCGACGGATATGCGTCCGGTTACTATACATATCTTTGGGCTGAAGTGTTGGATACCGATGGTTTCGAGCTTTTTAAGGAAAAAGGTATCTTTGATCCGGAGACAGCCAAGGCTTTCAAGGAGAATGTGCTTGAAGCAGGAGGTTCTGAAGACCCGATGGAGCTTTATGTGCGTTTCCGCGGTCACGAACCTAACGTAGACGCATTGTTACGGAACCGAGGTCTTACACCTGAACAACCTAAAAAACCGGAATATCTCAATACACCAGGTGGAAAATAAAATTCTGGATTAAAGGTCTTCAAAAACAAGGCTGCGCTCGGTAACAGATCCAACAGAGTGCAGCCTTGTGTGTTATATTATAAAAATTAAGAGAATGATGGATAAACGTGAAAAAGAAATATACAGAGTCACTCTGACCGGAACGTTGGTAAACATTCTTCTTGTAGTACTAAAATTCATTGCCGGAATTTTTGGAAAAAGTTCTGCAATGGTAGCGGATGCCGTACATTCTCTCAGCGATTTTATAACAGATGTAATAGTGCTGGTCTTTGTTCATATAGCCGATAAACCTCGGGACAAGGGGCATGAATACGGACACGGAAAGTTCGAAACCATGGCAACACTTATAATAGGTCTGATACTCATAGGCGCCGGAATAGGTCTGATGATCAATGGTATTGAACAAGTTTTGAAAAGTATAAATGGTGTACGACTTGAACGCCCGACAATGCTTGCACTTGTTATAGCTATGGTTTCAATAGTTTCTAAAGAATGGCTTTACCATTTTACACTGAGAACAGGTCGTAAAGTTAACTCTCAGGCTGTTATGGCAAATGCATGGCATCATCGGAGCGATGCTGTTTCGTCGTGTGGAACCTTTATCGGTATTGGAGGAGCAATGTTTTTTGGCGAAAAGTGGCGTATACTTGATCCAATTGCCGCCATAGTTGTGAGTATATTTATTATTAAAAGCGGATATGATATTATAAAGCCTTGTGTAAGCGAATTGCTTGAGGCATCACTGCCGGAAGAAGACCAAAATGAGATTCTTGAGCTCGTCAAGTCGGTAGATGGAATCCGGGCTGTACATAATCTTCGGACAAGAAAGATTGGGAATGCCATAGCGGTGGATTTACATGCTAAGATGGATGGAAATATATCGTTGTCAGAAGCTCATGATAAAGCCACTTTGGCAGAAAAAATCATTAAGTCAAGATTCGGAGATAATTCAGTAATAAATATCCATATGGAGCCATTATTACCGGAATAAGAAATAATTTTGTACTTTTGCAAAACTAAAAAAAATTCAGACTATGAAAAAGTATAAAGGAACCGCTTTTTATTTATTGTTGACATTCCAGATTATTCTGTTTTCTGTCGGATTGATGTCGTGCAGTAAGTCTTCGGAAAGTGTGATGTTGAAAGCAGCTATCTCTCATGTCAATTCCGAATGCCCCATGGAAGTAGATGAAGTGACTACTATGGTGAATATGACGGATGATGGCGATTTTGTAACGTACAATATGTCTGTATCACCCGGTGTAGTGCTGGAAGATGGAAATGACTTTGTCAATCAGATGAAGATTTATACTTCAGAAGGGTTTAAAGAAGACGAAAATATATTACAGTTCCTTGACCTTGTTGTAAAAAATGGCAAAGGTTTGCGATATCGTTATACTTTGTTATCAGATAATAAGATATACGATGTCGATTTCTCGAACATTGAACTAAAGAATATAATTAAATGATCAGCTGAAAGTCGAAACGGCTATAATAACTAAAGCTGTTGTCACGCCGGCGAGAATCATTATATCGCTGATACGGAGTGTAATATTCCCGGAGGGATAAATAAGATGAGTCCCTAAGGGAATTTTTATTATGGCTTTACGAGCCGATGTCTTTTTGGTCGTGATTCTGTAACATACGTATTGTGCGGTAAAATAGCATACAGCCGCGCCCAACGACCCTATAATTGCCCCGGTCAGCAGATCACCAGGATAGTGAACTCCAAGATACAGTCTCGAATAGCTGTTAAGTGTCGCCCATCCGAAAATAAATATCGAAAATCTTTTATGCTTTATGACAAGAGCAAGTATTGTGGCAAGTGCAAACGAATTAGCACCGTGACAGGAGGGAAATCCGTACCTTCCGCCGCGATATCCATCAACTATATGCACCAGAGCTGACAAGGGATTTTCCGGATTAGAAGGTCTTAGCCTGACAGCAAGCGGCCGAAGCACTGAGGCGCAGATTTGGTCAGCGAGTACTATAGACATAATAATGGCAAGAACGTAAACTCCGGCATGGAGCTTGTCATATTTTCTGAACATTATTAAAAGTATAGTGGCATACATCGGAATCCAAATGAAACGCATTGTAAAAAGTTTCATGAAATGGTCAAAAAAAGCACAATGCATACCATTGAAAAACAAAAATATCTGTGTGTCTATTTGATTGAGCGTTTCTATCATCTTGTTGAAAAATTAATCAAAGGTTATCTATTCGTTGATATAAAATCTGAAGATAGGCTTGAACCTGTCTTAGAGCGTTAACGGTATCAGTAGTTTGAAAATCGACAATCTGCTGCGCATCACAATTCCATGATATCCTGACAGAATCGTTAATCAGTGTCACGACTGAAGGATCGGCGAGGAATGCCTGACGCCGTGCTTGCGGGTCGAAGAGATTATTGCTGAATTCAAATTCATCATGACTCAATCCTAATGCACCGAGGATGGTAGCAGCTATATCAGTCTGGGAAGCTGTAAGCGAATCCGTTACATTATAATGGCGCAGAGCTCCTCCACACATAACAAGTGGAACATGATGCCGATCGTACACCGTATCAAGGTTCTTGGGCCAAGCGCCATAGTGATCGGGTACGATTACCATAAGAGTCCTGTCCCATTTGCCACTTGCCTTAATGCTGTCGACGAATGCGCCGAGACAACTGTCGGTATAAGCAAAAGCATTTGCCTGAGGTGAAGGCATACCTACTTTGGTAAAAGGTACTTCGAAAGGTTCATGACTGCTGGAAGTCTGAATAACTGTCAAACGGGGAGTCGGGTCATCGTAGGAGTTCATATCCTTCAATGCTCGTTTAAACAACAAATCATCATGTGCTCCCCATTTACTTGTTCTCTGAAATAGAGGGAAGTCAGTATCACGGATTATTGTATCAAATCCTGAACTTTTGAGGTAAGCGAGCATGTTTGTAAAGTGAATGTCACCACCGTAATAGTACGAAAGATTATACCCTGCTTCACCAAGCCGACGTGGAAAAGAGGGCAGATGCTCAACTTTCCGGGCATATTTCATAATACTTGTAGACGGTTGTCCGGGCCAGCCGCTCAATATTGCAGGTAAAGCACGATCAGTTCGAAAGCTATTGGCAAAAAAGCGGGTGAACAGAATTCCTTCTTTTGAAAGTGAATCAAGACGAACCGCAATGGAGTCCCCACCCATGGAAGGCATGAGGTGAGATGAGAAACTTTCAAGAATTACAAGACAGATGTCCGGGCGGTCCAAAGTGAGTAATGTAGAATCCGGAGTAATCAGATGTGATTCTTTCGGAGAAAGGGATTCGAATTCAGTATTTGCTATATCAGCATCGAGGAATTGATACATAGAACCGAACTCAGATTGGTGGGTTGCCGAGTAGAGCAGACTGAAAACAGGATTGATGGCTGCATGATTTATGCGCTGGTCGGTACTGAAATAAGCCGAACTCAGATTCATGGTCGAAACAGTAACGCCACCACGGATGGGTATGAATAGCAACAGGGTAAATAAGCCTCCGGTAACAACACTTGTAATCCTCTCTTTAGTGGTTTTTGTTTGCGGTATGGGTGTAAGATGAGTTATCAGCAGCATAAAACGGCTGAAAATAAACGTCATGAACACGACCGCAACAATCCCTAAGACAAGTTGCCAGCTAGTTGCACTAGCCATTGCCGACTTAGGCGATGAAATAAAATAAAATAATGGAGTGGAATCAAGCCTGAAGCCCCAATAGCGGTAGAGAACAAGGTCGCTGATAATTATTAGAGCGAGAATGAGACTTATAATATAAAAATAAATCCGTAGAAGCACACCTGGTAACTTTCCGGTCTTATAACAAGATACGGTTGCTATGATGCCGGGAATGACCGTAAGATAACCGGCAATAGAAAAATCCATTGGCAATCCATGCCTGACGACATTCCATAGTAAGGAAAAGTCTACCATAGGATATAGTGAAGCATAGAAAGCGATGAAAATGGGTTTCTGTACGGCAAATATTAGTACAAAACCTACAAATGTCAGGACTATTCTATAGATAATATGTAACATGAGAGGGTTCTCAATTTGTTTTTATATTACAAAATTACAATTTTTCGATGAATAATCAGCTATTAGTTTTATTAAAAAATATAGGAAAGTGTTGGAATTAATGGATTCCTTAACAAAAACTATGTTTAATCCCTAAATGTTGACTAACTTTGTGAAATGAGAGCCGGTAGAATTGTTCAAATGCCGGCAATGAGGATATTAATAAAATAAATTGTAATTAGTATGTATAAACCTGTAGTTTTCGTAACCGGTGCCACATCCGGTATAGGTCAAGCCTGTGCTGAACGTTTCATAAAATCGGGCTATCGTGTGATTATAACCGGCAGAAATGTAGGTAAACTTCATGAATTTGAAGAAAGATATGGTAAGGACTGCCATTTTATAGCTTATGATGTTACCGATCCGCTTGCATGTCGCGAAGCTGTTGAATCATTGCCTGATAAATGGCGTGATATCGATATTTTAGTCAATAATGCCGGACTTGCACTTGGACTTGAACCCGAATTCGAGGGTAATCCGGATGACTGGAACAAAATGATAGATACCAACATCAAAGGCCTTCTTACCATGACACGCCTGATTGTACCCGGAATGATAGCAAGAGGAAAAGGGCACATAATAAATATCGGAAGTGTTGCCGGAGATGCGGCTTATGCCGGTGGGGCAGTGTACTGTGCAACAAAAGCGGCAGTAAAAGCTATTACAGACGGATTGCGTATCGATGTCGCTGATACTCCTCTGCGAGTGACATTGATAAAACCGGGACTTGTGGAGACAAATTTCAGTCGTGTACGTTTTCATGGTGACAATGAAAGAGCTGATGCAGTATATAAGGGAATCACTCCATTGACAGCTGAAGATATTGCTGATACTGTAGTTTTTGCCGCAAGCGCACCTGCTCATGTTCAGATTGCTGAGATGCTGATCCTTGCTACTCACCAAGCTAACGGCTCGGTAATAGTAAGAAAATGACCTGTAAATGATACATAAAATGACTGTAAAAGGTTGACCATGAAACTTAAATCTTTCGCAAGCCTTCTACTATCTGTAACTTCTGCTGTTTCATTCTCTCAGACAGCACCGTTACCTTTCGGACCTATACCTAACGAACGTCAGTTGGAATGGTACGATCGTGAAATAATTGCATTTTTTCACTTTGGAATAAATACCTTTGAAGATTTCGTGAATGAAGGTGACGGAACGGCACCGGTATCACTTTTTAATCCTACGGCTCTCGACTGTAACCAATGGATGCAGACACTGAAAAATGCGGGTATACCGGCGGCTATAATCACTGCAAAGCATGCCGATGGCTTCTGTCTGTGGCCGAGCCGGTATACAGATTACTGTGTCAAGAATGCAGCATGGAAAAACGGTAAGGGTGATGTAGTACGCGAGTTTGTTGACGCATGTGAAGAGAATGGAATTAAAGCAGGCATCTATCTTGGTCCTCATGACCGTCACGAACATCTTCACCCTGAATACTCCATAGAGAAATATAAGAGGTATTATGGAAATCAACTCAGGGAGCTGATGACGGATTATGGAAAAATATGGGAGACATGGTGGGACGGTGCCGGCGCTGATGAATTGACAACGCCTCTTTATACCGAATGGTATCAGATCGTACGAAGTTCACAACCTGATTGTGTTATTTTCGGTACAAAAAATTCCTATCCGTTCGCCGATGTTCGTTGGATGGGAAATGAGGCAGGGCACTGCGGCGATCCCTGTTGGGCTACTACTGATTCAGTTGCTATCCGCGATGAAGCGTATTATTATGATGCTTTGAATCAAGGTATTCTTAACGGTAATGCCTATATACCGGCAGAAACCGATGTGTCAATACGTCCAAGTTGGTTCTATCACCAGGAGGAGGACAGTCGTGTTAAGGATGTTGCCGAGCTCTGGGATATCTATTGTACATCGGTTGGTCGTAACAGTGTGTTACTACTTAATCTACCGCCTGATCGTCGCGGACTGGTTCACTCAAAAGATTCCTTAAACGTGGTAAATCTTCGAAAAGGTGTAGATGAGACATTTAGTAATAATCTTCTTGCGAAGTCAAAAATAACAACCAATAACGAAAGAGGAAAGAATTATAAAGCAGATTTTCTTATAGACGGAGATCCGTCGACTTATTACGCCGGTAAAGATGGCGAAGTTACAGCAGATGTAACATTCAAACTCAAAGGGACTGAGACCTTCGATTGCCTGATGTTACAGGAGGTGATTCAGCTGGGGCACCGTACCACAAGGTGGTGTGTGGAGTACTCTAACGATGGGAGAACATGGACCACCATACCTGAAACTTCGGAATTACAATCAGTGGGAAATAAATGGATTGTTCGGTTCGATCCGGTAACAGCACGATATGTACGTCTACGCATTCTTGACGGAAATGCAACCCCGGCACTTCATACATTCGGCGTTTACCGTCAGTCAGAAATTTTAAAAAATCGTAATTCATGAAGCCATTCTTACTGTTATCAGTACTATTATTACCGGTTGTTGTCCATGCTTTCAATGTAAATCCTAAGAATAATTATATTATCAAAAGTTCTAACGGACTTGTGCTTGATAATCAGGATTCATATTCTCCGGGAGCCAAAATATGCCTTTCAAAGGAGGTATCAGAAAAAGAATCGCAGGTGTGGCGTTTTGTCCCGGTTGAAAAGGATATTTATTGTATAGTTTCTCCAATTTCTAATTTTGCGATAGACAACGGTGGTGATCCGAAGCCGGGATCAACTACAGTTCAATGGAGTCTTGACACAGACAATTCCAATCAATTATGGAGGGTAGTTGATAATGGCGATGGAACTGTGTCGTTTACAGGCGTCAATGCCGGCATGAATTTGTCAACAACCGATGCGCCGCAGTTCGGTGAACCACTCATTCAGACGATGCCTGACGTTTCTCAGGCATCGCAGAAATGGAGAGTTGTTAAATCGGATCTTGAAGTCAAGGTTGAGCCCGCAAAAACAAAAAGTAAATATGACTGGGAAAATCAATCCGTTATCGGCATAAACAAAGAACCGGGATTTGCAACATTCATTCCGTTCGCTACGGTCGAAGAGATGAAATCGGATCCTTATTATGCAAAGCCCTGGGAAAGAACCGCATCAAGTCGTTACATGTTACTCAACGGATTATGGAAATTCAATTGGGTAAAATCTCCTTCCGAACGACCTAAAGATTTTTATAAACCCGGTTATGATGTAACTTCGTGGGATGAGATTCCGGTGCCATCCAATTGGGAGATGCATGGATATGGAACCCCGATTTATACCAATATAACTTATCCGTTCAGAAATAATCCTCCTTTTATTCAGGGTCAGAAAGGTTATACGGTAGAGAAAGAACCAAACGCTGTTGGATCATATCGCCGTGATTTCACTTTACCAGCCGATTGGGAGGATAAAGAAGTATTCATTACATTCGAAGGATGTTACAGCGCTATGTATTTGTGGGTGAACGGCAAGAAAGTCGGCTATAGCCAGGGATCAACCAATGATGCCCGTTTCAACATAACACGCTATGTCAAGCCGGGCGCAAATACCCTCGCAGTGGAAGTATACAGATGGTGTGACGGCAGTTACCTGGAGGATCAGGATATGTTCCGGCTCAGCGGTATTCACCGCGATGTCTACCTCACGGCTTCTCCTAAAACCCACATACGCGATTTACATCTCACTTCAGAACTCAGTCCAAGGTACGACCGGGCAATATTAAATGTGAAAGCATCCGTACGAAACAACGGGAATTCCACATCGGATTTCTGTATTCGTGCTTCTTTGATTGATAATGAAGGTAAAGTAGTACGCGTCTTCAGTTCTTCCCCGGTGACCCTTAAGAAGGGTAATGAAATACCGGTAGATGTCTCATGTTCATTACGTGACCCTCTTTTATGGAGTTCTGAGACACCAAACCTTTATACAGTCGATATAGAGTTGCTTGACAATAATGGACATATTCTTGAGGCTACATCTCAGAAATACGGTTTCAGGAATATTGAAATCAAAGACAATAAGGTTTATATCAACAATTGCCTCACGATGTTCAAGGGTGCGAATCACCATGATATACATCCCCGTTATGGTAAAGCCGTACCGGTGGAGACAATGATTGAAGATGTGATCCTTTTCAAACGTCATAATCTCAATACCATCCGAACCAGTCATTATCCCAAAGATCCGAAGATGTATGCTCTTTTTGATTACTATGGACTTTATGTAATGGATGAGGCAGATCAGGAATGTCATGGTAATTCCTCGCTGACTGATAACCCATCGTGGAAAGACGCTTTTGTCGACCGTGCTGTCAGAATGGTGGAAAGGGATAAGAATCACCCGTGTGTAATATTCTGGAGTCTCGGAAATGAAAGTGGCGGTGGATGTAATGCAGTAGCCGAGTATGAGGCAGTCAAAAAGATTGACTCATCTCGTCCGGTTCATTATGAAGGCATGAACGAGATAGCCGATATGGATTCCCGGATGTATCCTTCGATTGAAAGTATGATATCAACCGACCGCAACGGAAATAACAAACCGTTTTTCCTTTGTGAATATGATCATGCGATGGGCAATTCAATAGGAAATCTTGATCAATACTGGGATTATATCATCAACCAATCGAACCGCATGATTGGCGGCTGTATTTGGGATTGGGTGGACCAGGCGCTTAACAAACCGGGCGAAACGGATAGTAACTATTATTTCGGTGGCAGTTTTGGAGACGTTCCGAATGATAATGATTTCTGCTGTAACGGTATCATAAGTTCCGATCGACGAATTACTCCGAAATTGCTTGAGGTAAAAAATGTATATCAAAATATTCGTTTTCGGCTGAATGATCCTAACAGTATTTCGCTCCAGAACGATTACACAGTTTTAAACCTGACAAATTTCAACCTTCGATATGATATTCAGAAGAACGGTGAGACAATTCGTTCAGAGGAATTCGGACTTCCGGATTGTAAACCTACTGAGAACCGCACCGTCTCTGTCCCAATGGAAAAATATCTTACCGATCCGTCAGCAGAATACTTTATTAACCTGGAAGTGGTTACAAAGAAAGATTTGCCATGGGCTGAAGCCGGACATGTAGTTGCATCCACTCAGTTACCTTTAAAAGGAAATTATATTATGGACCCTGCTTCTGAATCAGGAACAATCAACACACTATCGACGGAGGCGGAGCTTCATCTGACAGGCGATGACTGGAAGATTGTTTTCAACAAAAACGCAGGCACATTACAGAATCTCATTTATAACGGAACAGATATGATAAATGGGGGAGAGGTTTTGAGATTTTACGGTTACCGGAGTATAAGCAACGAACCTCGTGAGTTCGATATTAGCTCTGAGATACTGAAAGATTTCAGATGGGATGTGGATGGCGATTGCACAAAAGCTGTCATCACATCCGAACTGCTTGCTGTCAACGGGAAAAATTCGGTTCCTTACAAGTTAACTTACACTGTCTATCCTGATGGATCTCTTGATATAGAAGCTGTTTACCATACTCCGTCAGAGTTTGATTTACCACGACTCGGACTCAGAGCTATGTTTAATAAAGATCTGGAAAACATTGAGTGGTTCGGCAGGGGACCGATGGAGAATTATCCTGACCGTCAGTCAGCTGCATTTGTAGGTAAGTATACGTCCACAGTCAATGATATGCGTGAACATTATGTCCGTAGTCAAAGCATGGGGACACGCACAGATACCCGATGGGTTACCCTTAGAGATGATAAAGGAAAGGGAATCATTGTAAAAGCTCTCGAACAACTCTTTGATTTTACGGCTCTGCATTATACTGATGAAGACATGTGGAATGTGAAGTACAGCCATAACCTTGACAGTGTATATCGCCCGGAAATAGTATTCAACATAGATTGTGCAACCAGAGGTCTCGGAAGTGCAAGTTGTGGACCGGGTCCGCGTCCAGAGTACTGCCTGCAGCCGGACACTATCTATAAATCGTCATTCCGGATTTCACCCTTATAATAATAAGAGTTTAATCAAGCATCAGTGCCATTATCGGTCGTACAGTCGGAAATGAAAGTATCTCTCCTATTTTTTTTGAACTGAATACGATTTCTGTAAAGGTAGTGATGTCAACATCAAAATCAGGTCGGTGACAGGGAGGCTCGATACTCTCTGTCACTTTTCCATCATTAATGTAGTAATATCTGTTGTTTGCTTCAATAATGGGGTCGGTGATCCGAATGGTGCATTTCCATTTTGGATCAGCTGTTGCAATAGCCTCGATGGTTTTGTGTACATTAATTATGCGTGCCATACCGCGAGATGATAATCTACGGTGTCCGTCGTTATCTGATGGATGTGCGATTACCTTGAATGCTTTTCCCGGGAAGTATTTCCTGAGAAAGTGTAATGCTGCCGTTGCGGCTTGGGAAGAGTCGGAAAGCAATGCCCGCACTATGACGAGATCGTCAGACATGGAAGCGAAAGCCATAGCCTTGATTTCCCCGTCATTATCTTTTACGACAACCATTTTGCCCCCGTCCATCCTTAAATCGTCAAGAATGTTCAGAAAATCACGTTTGTTATGTAAAATTGTGCATGGTAACTGATGTTCCAGTTTTGAAAAAGCTTCAAAAACTTCATCAGAATATAGATCATCCGATTCATGCCATTGATTTTCTTCAATCGGGAAGGAATGGTCCGCTGTATATCGTTGGGAGTCACTGTAGAATACGGTCGCAAAACCACTCTTGTCATAGTAAAAATACAGCCAGTCGTGGGCAGGAATCAAAGCACAAAGCATATCGCCCCGGTCATAAGACGCTTTCAATGCACTCCTCAACAGTTTCCGCATGTTTCCCATTCCTCTGTGAGAACGGCGAGTGGCTGCCCCGGCGATATAAGCGACAGGTTGTATGGAATCATGGAACGACATCATATAATGCTGAAGAAGCATACTACTGATTATCTGGTTCCCCGACTCAAGAGTAACGGCATCTTCATCGCGATATATACGGTCAAAGTACATATCCACATATTCCTTGGAGTCATTGAAACATTCGCTCCAGATTCTCTTTATTTCATCACGTTTATTCATAAATATTAAACACCCGGCAATGCACATTAGTTGTCCATTGCCGGGCGTTTGTATCAGTTCGTCTTATTAAGCCTGATGAGCCGGACGCAGAAGATCGTTAACAGTCTTGACAGGGTTGAATGTGTCAATCGGTACTTCGACAAACACTGTGATCCAGTCGCTCATCGCTCCATTCCAAAGACCCGGAAGCTCGAGAGCGCGAAGCTCTTTACCGTGGCTTGATTTCGATGAAATGAATCCGGTAGCCGGATCAACATACTTTGCAAGGTCAAATTTGTTGCCGTTAAAGTCCTTTATATAACATACAAGATCAACCGGATTGAAGTGAGTTGCCTCGGTAAGCATTGCTTTATAATCGTCACGTGACAAGTCGATCTGATGGCTCTCAAGAATCTGCAGTGACGATGTTCCATCAGGATTGACAGCAATGAACGGACCACCTCCGGGTTCACCTTCATTCCGAACCATGCCGCATACACGCATAGGGCGATTGAACTTGTGATGCAGGAACACTGCAAGTGCGGTATCGTTCATTCCTACAGCCTCTCCACATTTGATTGAAAGCACATCCTGTGCGAAATTCAGCATCTCATCGAGAGATTTCCGATCGTAAGTGCCTTCGCGAAGAGCTGTCAGATATTCTGCAACCTTGTCGTGTAACTCAATCAGATATCCGGCAAGCACCTCTTTATATCTGACTGTTGAATCACGGCGCGAATCGGGTACTACATTGTCGATATTCTTGATGAATACTACAGTTGAATCAATATCGCTCAGATTACGGATCAAGGCGCCATGTCCGCCGGGACGGAACAGCAGATGTCCATCCTCCATGAACGGTGTATTGTCGGGATTAACTGCTATAGTATCGGTTGAGGGCTTTTGTTCACTTAATGTAACATGAAATTTACGTCCGGTACGTTTCTCTGTTGCAGGGATTACCTCAGCAAGTTTTTCTTCAAATAGCTTCCGGTGGTCGGCAGAAACGGTGAAATGCAGATGAACGTCACCATTAGCGTCAGCTGCTGTCTGAGCGCCTTCCGTGAGCTGTTCTTCAACCGGTGTACGTGAACCCTCCGGATAAGTATGGAACTTGAGCAGACCTTTGGGCAGTCCACCGTAATTCATACCATGGGGGAGGATAATCGCCGCAATGATCTCCTTAAAACGACCGGATTCTAACATTTCTGAAAGGCTCTTTCCGTAGAGAGACTTACAAGTAGTGTCAAGCTCAGCTTTAAAGGGGAGTTTATCAACATCTGCAAGAAGTTTGGCAACAGGTGAGCCTTCAGCCGGCTGATCAGCATCGCCATCGACAAATTCAAACAGAGCCTTGAACATGCGCGAAGCAGCTCCGGAAGCCGGAACAAATTTCATTACTTCACCTCCGTGTGAAAGGTATTCATGCCAGCGTTCAATAGCTTTATCCTCTTCGGCTGGAGTTAGAGCAGTAATGCCATCACCTACGCGAGCGGCACCTTCAATTGTCAGAAAAGGAAAGCCGGAACGGAAACGAGCCAGTTGTTCCTCAACTTGCTGCTCGGTGATTCCTTTTTTTTCGAGCAGCTCAAGATCTTCAGGTCTTAACATGGTTATATAATTAAAGAGTGTTAACGGTTATGAGTTATTCTATAGTTACAAGTTTATATGTCCGGGTGCCAGCCCCGATCTTCTCGGCATATTCAAGATTCCACGGAGCTTTCCTTGATTCAATCCGTTCAATAAGATGAGCTTTCCCGGGGTCAGAACTGTTAAGAACAGCATCAAGGCACGCTTGATCGAGGGAAACCGGGTCAAGGGAAGCAAATATGCCCAGATCAGCCATCTCGGGGGCTTCCGGGGTTGCTACACAATCACAGTCGACCGAAAGATTGTTAGCAACAGAAATATATAATATATTATTCCCGGCTGCATCAATAATTGATTTTGAGGCTTCAGCCATGGATTCCTGAAATACGGAATCGGCTGGTATATTAGTCCATGTCTGAGCTTTATCAGTATACTGTCCGGCAGAATGGATCCAGCATTTACCTTTCGATGAAGCCAATCCAATAGAGATATTTTTCATTGCCCCGCCGAAGCCCGCCATAGGATGACCTTTGAAATGCGATAGAACTACGGTGAAATCATAATCTTTCCAACCGCTGCCGACATAATTTTCCTGAAGGTATTTTCCTCCGGTTACCTTGATAGTGTCTTCACCTTCCGCATCAAGAATAACTACGGGTGCAATGGCGGTGAACCCATGTTCGGCAGCCGCCTTGAGATGATCGGCAGTATGGTCGCGCCCTCCATTATAAGCGGTGTTGTTTTCAACGATAGTTCCCTTAAGTTTCTGTACGAGCGGCGCAATGAGATTTGGATCAAGATGATAGTTGTTGCCCGGTTCACCGGTAGAGAGTTTTACTGCAACTTTCCCGTCAGCTTTACGACCGAGGACTTCATAGATTCTGACGATATTTTCCGGTGTAATATCCCTTATAAAATACACTGTTGCGGTGTCTGAAACAGTCTGTACTGTGGTTTGTTGATTATTGTCATCAGCTGTCGATCGAGTACCGCAACCTGAGGCAAAAACGAGAATAAATGCCGATAAACTCAGTGTTGAAAAAATATTCATAAATTATTCCTCTTTAGGTGACTACAAATTTACGAATAAAATTGGGAAACAAATAAAATTCAGCTATAATAATATCCTGAATGAATTATTGATGTGAAAAAAATAGTTTCTCAACCCCTCTGAGATAAAAATACATATATTCGGACACTTGCAACAAGTATCTCTATATAAGAGATACTTAATTTGACTGCAAATATACTCATTCCCGCGTAAATATCTTAAATAGAATAGGAAAAAAATATTTTAAGTCTTACAACTTGGGTTAAATTGTTTGCTTTTTTTTACAAAACTAATCTTTCGTAAAATAATAACAGCTGAGTATCAATACGATAACTATTTTAAGTATCTCTTATATAGAGATGCTTATGGATTGAGAAAAAAAATTGGTGAATTTTTGAATTTTTCAAAGAAAGTATCCAATTTACCTTGAACGATATTTTTTGAACCATGTCAGATATTAATTTGCAATGAAATTTATAATTGAGCCAATTAACGAGATTGAATGCCGGATAACCGACATCGACTGCTCGGGTCTCCAAGGCCAGTCGGTCGATGAGCTTACCATACCGGCAACCGTCGAGCAAGACGGAAAGACCTACCGGGTGAAAGAGGTAGGCCCAAAAGTTTGTTTCACAAATAAGTTTGATGAAAACACAGCAAAATTCGCAGCCCTGCGTCGTCTGAAGAAAATCGTCTTTTCCGAAGGGATAGAGGTAATAGACGGCTCAATGGACGCCTTCGGCTCGAATGTCGACGAACGCGGTAATGGCGAGACTCTTAAGGAGGTTGTCCTCCCCTCAACATTGAAGAAAATCGGTGCCAGAACTTTCAGATCTTGCAGCCAGCTTTCAAGCATCAATATTCCCGACGGTCTTGAGATATTGGAGGAAGGCGCCTTTTTGAATTGTTCGTCGCTGCCGATCTTCCCATGGCCGAAGTCGCTGAGGATAATCCATGAGGATGTATTTAAGGAAATGCTCTATCCTTCAGAGGAAACTGAAGATGGAAAGACACGACAGTTACCGGTAGAGATTACAATCCCTGACAATATCGAGGAGATTAAGGGCGATCCGTATTATAACTGTTATGTGATATGCCACGTCAATTCGGCTAAGGCTTTTGAGGTGCTTGACAACGCTCACAAATATGAAAATAAAAACTATTGGGGAACGGAAACCAGCATACCTTCCATAGCAAGCCGTATTATCGAGATAAATATACCTGAAGGAGTACGAAAAATTACAGCTCCTTTTAGCGACTTGACTCAATTGTCTCTTCCATCAACCCTTGAGGAGATAGGGGAAGAGGCTTTTTCCAAATTACGTTCCAGCCAGCGCATTGCAGAACTGAAATTGCCGGAATCACTGAAGATCATTGGTAAAGGAGCTTTTGAATATGCCATAGCCGAGACACAGTGCGAGATACAGATCCCCTCATCAGTTATTGAAATCGGAGAGGGAGCCTTTGCGAGATCAAACTTGAAGCCTGTCGGTGATGACACTACACTGAAACGCCTCATGGGCCAACCCGGCGCTTTCAACGGTACACTTATAGAGGAAATTGATATTCCCGAGGGCGCTACGGAGGTAAATGTTGCCGAATGCCCCGAGCTCGTGCAGCTTACCATACCTGCCACAGTCACTAATATTGTGCAGATTAAAAAATGTCCGAAGTTAGAAACTCTCGAAATTCCCGATTCGGTTACCAAGATTGGCGAAATTTCCGGGAATGAGTCGCTGAAGCAGTTGCGCCTTTCTGCCAACTTGGAAGAGTTGCAACAGATTTCTTCATGCGACGCCTTGAAAGAGCTACGCCTTCCTGATTCTTTAAAACAATTGGGTATTCCCGACAAACTTTGGTACCATCCTTTCAGTAATCTGAGGGCAGAGATAATTGCATCCTTGGAGGTGTGGAAGCTCATTTGTTCCTTCCGCGGTTCATTAGATTCATATAATCCCGAGAGTGGAAAACTCACAATTCCTGAAGGGGTGGAGAGCCTTGCAAATGTGCTGTTGAGAGACTCAACTCTAAATGCTGTAAGCCTTCCTTCCACACTTAAAGAAATAGGGAATAACGTTTTCCAAAGATCTCGTAAACTGAAGTCAATAACCATACCTGCTGCCATCGAAAAACTGGAAGCTGAAACATTTGCCGAGTGTGAGGAGTTGGAGTCAATTGATTTTGCCGAAGGCTCTCATCTTAAAGAGATATGTTCGGAAGCATTCAGCAAAACGGCTCTCAAGCAGGTTACGCTACCTGAAGGCTTCACCACTCTTGGTGGGGAAGTTTTCAAGGATATCGCCACATTGGAGTCGGTAACTTTCCCGGCATCAATGACCCATTTCGGATTCAGCGTTGACAAATGGGGCGACACAAAAACTCCGTTCGTACGCTGCAAAAACCTCAAGCAGGTGATTTTCCTTGCCGATGATCCTGCCACCGCTGTATATCCCGCAGCCTTGGGTAAACTGTGCGACTGGTATGTACCCGACAATATGGTGGATCACGTAAAGGCTTTTATCGAAAAGGCAAAGACCGAATATCCGGAGGTGAAGGGTATAGGAGCCAAGAGTGTAAAACCTCTCTCGAAACTCAAAGGGGGCGCTCCGGAGCCTAAGAAAAAGGCTGCTCCGAAGAAGCAGGCCCTCACGCAGCAAATCATCATGCAGGCTTATGGCATTAAAGCTATCTATCGATTCGCTGTCGATGAGAAGGATATGCCGATGCTGAATGACGGGCTCGATAAAGCTGCACTTGCATCGCGATATCTACGTGACAAAATTTCGGAATGCTCGTTCAAGATTGTCGATGACCGGTCTCGGGGAACCACCTGGACTGTCGAAGAACTGTCACTCAAATCACAAGTAAACAGTGCTACGGATAAGGAGTGGCATTGCACTCCCAAGACTATCGTAAAACTTGATTTCTCCGACACGCAGAATTTACCCGAAGATTTCCCGGCTGCTATAGTTCCTGAGGTAGCGAAACATGGTGGTTTCCAGAATCTCTTCGCTGCACGCAACAGCAACTTCTGCAAGCAATTGCCCGAAGGTGCCCCGGCTTACCTTGAGATATGTTTTTCATTCAACGTAATTTTCGATTTCATGATCGGGGAAAAAGAGAAGTTCAATGTCAAGAAGATCACGGTGATGGAAGATTGGGATTTTGAGTCACGCACCCGAAGGAGCTGGCGTTTCGCCTTCATGTATAACGGCCGCTATATCCCCGCTACCTCTATTCTCACTCCTGAAGAGGGATTCCTTACCCATATCTTCGCTTCGAAAGATGCAGATGGAAAGGAGAAAATCCCTTCATCAAAAACGACTGTCGATGGAGTAGAAATCCGTTTTGATAACTACTTCAAACCGGATTCTCTCCCCTTCATGAACGAGATTCTTTCACTTATGAAATGACGAAACTATGGCAGAAGAAAAAAAATATATTATCGGTGACTTTGAATATATATCTCATGGCCCAGAAAGTGTCCGTGTGATGGAGTATGTTGGCCCGACGGGTCCCGGAAGTATCGCAGCAATACCGGCGAAGGTTGAGATAGATGGCGAGGTAAGAAACATCTGGAACAGCTATTATACTGTGCTTGATGGCAAGCAGATCGAGAAGTTGATATGGAAAGGGGGAGACTCTATCCGCATCCCCTACATGCCTATCCTCAAAGAGGTAGAAATAGAAGCGAGTGAAGTTTATTCGGTTGAAATCAAGAACTGCCCGGAACTTCAAACCGTTGTGGTGAAAGGGAAAATAACAGAACCTGTAACAATTGACGCCACCCCAGTCAAACCTCTCAGAATAGAGTATCATCATGCAGTGAAGGACTCTGTAACTTTCCGAGGAGAAGAACTAAAGCTTACAGGTGACAATATGCATGTAATCTTCGGCGATGAAGTGGAAGAGGTGGGTATTATCCGTGGCGGTCACGTTACCCTCGGCAAAGGGATTAAAGAGGTTAAGGCTTTGAAAAAAGCTGATTTCGGCCTGCGTGCTGACACCACAGTTGCCGAATATGAGCTGCCCACCCGCATAGACTTCCTCTCGGAATTGCCTCCTGTAGTCGGTTCTGTAGCACCGGGATCGATGACCGTAGCTGAGCTGCACGTTCCTGCCGGAGCACTTGACGCATACATGAGTCATCTGCAGTGGGGAAAAGCCGCCTACTTTGTTGAGGAAGGTGGCAAGACCGTCGACAAATACGCTGCCAAGCATAAAGCCCGCCTAAAGAAAAGCCAGAAGGAAAACGAGAAAGCGCAGGCAGAGGCTGCTGAAAAAGCAAAGAAGGAGAAGGTGGAGGCTATGGGAGCAATGATGCACTCAACGCTCGCAACGCAGCGACTGGCGAAATGGAACCCGAAATTAAAATATGATTTAAGTGATCGGCTTGTGTTTCTGGTTGAGGTAACTCCTTTGATGCTTGATCTCACCGTTCCGAAATCGGCGCCTATCGACATCTGGGATAAGATTGTGGACAAGCTCGAATCAGTAGAACAGCAATTGATATAACGGATCTCCATGACTATTAATATCGACGCGAAAGAGCTTCTTGAAATCCTTGCCATGGTACCGGCAGAGCAGAATATCATGCTCGCCGGTGCTCATGGCATCGGTAAGAGCCGTATACTAACCGATTATTTTGAGGGTCAGGGCATGCGGGTAGTAACCCTCTTTCTGGGACAGATGTCTGATCCCGGTGATCTTATCGGTCTGCCGAGCAAAAACACCAAGACCGGCAAGACTGATTTCCTGCCGCCGTATTGGTTTCCGACCGACGGCAAGCCGATTGTACTGTTTCTTGACGAACTCAACCGAGCCCGACCAGAGATACTCCAGTCGGTGATGGACCTTACCCTAAACCGTAAACTTGCAGGGAAATCGTTGCCGGAGGGGAGCCGGATAATCTCGGCAGTCAATGCCGGACAAGAATATCAGCTTACCGATCTTGATCCAGCACTGGTTAGCCGTTTCAATATATATACTTTCCGACCATCAGTGAGCGAATGGCTGCTGTGGGCAGAGAAGTCAGGAATTGCGCCGGAGGTAATAAAATTCATCGAAGACAACTCGACATATCTCGACGGTAAGTTGCGTGAGGATGCTGATAATCTCGAAAAGACACCCGACCGCCGGGGCTGGGAGCGTGTGAGCGACGTACTTAAGAAAGCACCTATGGTGAACGGCGCTCTCAAAAAGGCAATAGCCGGCATAATCGGACCGGAAGTAGCAAATATTTTCTTTGAGGAAATAAAGAAAAACCGAAAGATTAAAGGAAAGGATGTCCTCGAAGATTTCACCAAGTACAAGCCGATTCTCGAAGGCATGACTCTGCCTGACAAGTCGGTTATAAACGACTCTCTGATGCGTCATCTGGAGCTGAACGAGCCTAAAGATAATAAGGAAAAGGCAAAGTGGATTTTTAATGCTGCCGAGTATGTGACCTGGCTTACTTCAGAGCAATCAAACCGAGAGGCTGCGGCTCATTTCGCCGAAACATTCCAGCGTGCGCAGTATCCTAAAGCCAGTGCCTTCCTGCTTACCGGTGCTCCGGACATCTACACAAAGCTCACTGAATTCATCTTGAATCTCTGATGGCGAAGAAGGACCGGGACATATCGGCAAAAAGACCTGAAGAGCGCATCAGCGATGTGGTGCAGCGGTGGTTTCTGATAGAACCATTGCTGTTCTCGATGTATTGTACTCATGTTCTCACCGAGAACAGGGCAATGAGTGTGCCTTTCCGCACCGGCAGAGGAAAGATTGAGTATAATCCTGAATTGATAGCCGGCATGAGTGACCAGGAACTCGCCGACCGCATGAAGGTAGAGGCTCTACGTATAGTGCTCAAGCATCCCTATCAGCGCCAACCGTTCAGAGCTCGCCCCGAGATAATGTATCTGGCTTCAAACATGACGATACTCGACAATATGAATGGTCCCAAGCCATTCTGCTTCGAGCTTGTGCCACAGTGGATTATTGACCAGATGCCTAAAGGTAAGACATTTGAGGAGTATTACGGACTGCTCAACCGCCTTATCCCGCCCCAGCCTACCGTCAAGGTTAACATCACACTGGAGATATTACCCGCGAATCCCTCCGACGAGGCTGATAGTCAAGTCAATGATGTGTTGACTCTTTTGTGCGAATTATGTGCCGAGGCCGCGGAAGGTTGGGAAGAAGATACTATAATGACGGTTGACATCAACATTATCATTCGGGGAGCTATGGCGGGTCCGTCGAAAGGGTGGGGTTCATTGCCTGCCAACCTTGTCGAGTGTGTAAAGGCTTCACTTGTTCCCCCGATAGATGTAGCCAATATTCTCAAGGGTTTCAAGAAAACCATTATGAGTCAGCGGCGCGACCTAACACGCATGCGTCCGTCGCGCCGATACGGCTTCGAGCAGATGGGCAGTAAATATGCATATACAACTAATCTCCTCGTGGCATTGGATGTGAGCGGCTCGGTGGATTCGGAAATGCTTTCACGTATGCTCGGACTTATCAACAGAATTTTCAAGCAGGGTGTTGAGCATATCCATGTTCTGCAGTTTGACGCGGAACTAAAGGGCGAGCCGGAGCCCATACGCAAGGCTATAGGCACATTTAAGGTACTCGGTCGCGGAGGCACAGACTTTCAGCCCGCAGCTGATTACTATATGGCGCATCGCGAGTACGACGGTCTGATTTATATAACTGACGGAGTTGCGCCCGATCCAATTATACCCCCGGAGTACAGACAATTACCGGTTACGTGGATAATAACCGACGACGACCTCATCCCATCCATACGTCACGGGTGGCTCGGGGACAGGTAATGTGAATATCAGAAAAATCAATCAATAAATAAAAAAACTCATGTTAAGAATTAATACACCTACCATAATGCTTGCAGCCGCGCTGGTGCTATCGGCGTGCGGAGGCGGAAAGCAGGCTGATGGCCTGGTCGACGGCGCTACCGGCAATATGGAAGCATATGAAAGCAGCGATGTAAATGCCATAGTACAGGCCAAGCCTGAAATCATGGTAATTCCGAGCGATCAGACCCTGCAGCAGTTTAATTGCGTGAAAACCCGGCGAATTGACGGAGAAAAGTATCAAGAAAGGGATTATGCCAAATATATGCTCAATGATGAGTATTTCAAACCCATTGTTGCGAACATTCAAAATCGCTTCATCGCAGCCGACTATCCCCTCAACGACTTTGAACAGACCCTCAAGAGTATAAACACCCGCAACGTAGCCGATATTGCAGATAAACTTGCTCAGGATGCCAAGACCCGACTAATGGCTGTGGCTACCCCTGACATTGTTCTCGAACTCGATTACTCTATTGCAGCCGACTACACTAAGAGCGCATCCGGCGATAAGGAGGCACGCTATCTTATCAGCGCAGTTGATGCGTATACTAACAAGGTGGTGGCTACCATTCATAGCGACGGGTTGAAGGGGCAAAACGGCGTGGCTCTTATCACGGATGATCTTGACAAGAATATGCCCAAACTTATGAGCGACATGCAGAAATATTTTAATGATATTCTTACCCGCGGACGCGAAATTACTGTTCGGATCAATGTTGACAGCGATAGCAATCAACATCTCACGGACGAAAGCATTGAGGGTGACTCGTATGCCGATGAAATTATGGATTATATCAAGACCCATACAGTCAAGGGTGCTTATAAGATGCAGTCAAACACCGGCGATCTGCTCACATTTACCAATGTGCGTATCAAAGTGCTCAATGACGACGGCACACAGTATGGTGTCTACGACTGGACTCGTGACCTCCAGAAATATCTTAAGAAAAATCTCGGTCTTAGCTCGGAAAACCGTTCACAAGGCTTGGGCGAAGTAGTATTGACAGTAAAAGGTATGTAAATTATGAAGATCACACATTATATAATAGCAGCTACATTAGCCGGGCTAATTACAGCTTGCGGTGGTTCGGGAAATGAAACAACCGGTAAGAAATTTGCTCCCGCCGAAAAGCAATCCTCAATGACCGACAGCGAGCGAAAAGCAGCCATCGCCGAGAAAAAGGCTTCGCTTAACGTCAATCTTGACTCAATACTGAATTTAAATGGAGTGAAGTTCAGCGTATTGCCGCCCGCAACCGGTGACAACATAAATCAGGCAGCCTCAGAACTTTTGGGGGTTAAAATAATTAATATCGCTGCGATGAACGGTGTTGGAGGTCTGGCTGTCAATCCTGTTCTCGGGTTGGTTACAAGAGTTGATCGTACCGAAAGTTCTGTGACATCTACTGCCCCTCAGAAAACGATCGTCAAGTATGAGCTGACAATGTATTGCGGCAACTTTATATCAAATGATATCTACGCGTCGGCCTCGACTTCGCTGACCGGTGTAGGCTCAAACCTTGAAACTGCCACCCGTCAGGCTTTTAACGAACTCAAGGATACTCCGAAACTCAAGGAAATGTTCCGCACAGCATCTGAAAAGGCTTTGGAGTGGTATAACAACGAGGCAAATATCACCATGTTGGTCGACAAGTTTATGGCTGAGCAAAACTATGCGTTGGCTATGGCTTTACTCTCGAGTGTGCCGGCACAGGTCACCCCTCACGAATATGCCGTGAAGCGTAATGCCGAAGTGAGTGAACTTTTCTTCCAATCAAAGGCCGACGAACTTTTCTCAAATATGAAGGTTGCTATTGCCGCATCAGAGGGTGCATATAGCCCTGAAGCCGGAGCATATTATGCACTGATTCCTCACACGGCTAAAATATGGCCGGAGGCCGACAAAGTATTTGACGAATACTGCAAGACTGTCGATTCAGACCGTCGCGATGCGATAGCGCGTGCGCGAGCAGTTGAAGATCGCGATGCCCTCAACGCCCATCTGCTCGAAATGGAAAAACTTCAGGTAGAGAAGGTCAAGGCACCATTTGAGGCTCAGGCAACTATCGCACAGATCAATGCTGATGCCCGCGTAGGTGTGGCTCAAGCTAATGCTGAAGGCAAAAAGAATGCTAATACAGGAGGTTTTCTCGGTCTTGGCAAATTATGGGACGGTGGTTTCGGTCTCGTTAACCGCCTACTGGATAAAATGGATGATTAATACTTTTTGATATGAAAGCTATAAAAATACTGCTGTTATTGTTTATTCCTCTGCTTGCCGTATCGTGCGGAAATAAAGAAGAAAAACTCAAAAATGAGTATATCGAAGCATGTGCCGACGGCAACTTCGAAAAAGCTCGTGCAGCTGTACTCAAACTTGAGCCGATTGATTACTGGGATGCTAAAGAAGGCATGAAGTATGTAAATGACAAAGAGATCTATTCACTTCTGGCTCATCCGTCACGTGACAACGATTCGCGTATCTTGTTTCTTTATAACTCTTACGAATCCCTTGAACTCCCCAATATGAGTGATGTTGTGGAAGTTGCCATATCTATGGGTAACGAAAATCTCCCCGAAAAGCTCATCAAAGCCGGTGTAAAGGTTGATAACGATATGGTGAAAGCCGCGGTCAATGCCGATATGGAGGATTTGGTGGCACTCATGATAGCCAAAGATTCTAAACTAATTCTTGATCCGGAAGTAGCCAAATACTGTAAGGCGAGCTCGTCTATAGATTACGATGCTATAAAAAAGGAGTACGATAATTTAATAAAGAATGAGTTAGAAGAAAAACTCAAAGCACTTTATAACGTCTCCATTCCTACTCGTCCGGCATTGGGTATAGTAAAGAGTGATCATTACGGAGATATCCCATCGGAATATCCCAGCTATAAAAATGCTGTCGAATCATATAACAATCGTTGTATCTCTGTTATTAACCAAGCGCTGGAATATAATTATCGGGATATTGCCAGAAAGGCTCTCGCTCTGATGAAGCCTAATCTTGAATGGAATAACCTCGGCGACTGGTGTAAGGTCGTTTATCGAAACAATCATAGTAGTGTGTATAATGCTTTTTCTGTTAAGCAAAACACTAACGAAATTGAGTCTGCGCGAAAACTCATGAATAAATGAAATCATTCCGACTGTTTTGGCAAGCCGTAAAGTCGACACGTCACGAGATGTGGGTGTCGGTGCAGGTGCTTGTGGCTATGACATTGATTTTGTCGTTGCTGCTGTATCTTGTAGAGCATCGTGCACAACCTGAAGTTTTCAGTAACTATTGGGACGCCCTGCTATGGTCGTTCATGGGTTATATCGACGACCCCGGCGAGTTTGCCACATATGCACCCATTACGTTCTGGGGCCGAGTGCTTAAAATAGCCTGCGCGCTTGTCAACATAGCGATATTTGCGGTGCCGGCCGGTCTGGTGGCAGGAGGCTTCTCCGACGCGATAGCTGAAGATAAACGGTTAACTGAACTTGACGAATATCGCGACCGCCTGCTCAGGGCATTCCGCCGCAAGCAGGACCGCTATACCAAGCTGCGAACTGCTCCACGTTATGTTTCTCCGGTTGATGTGCAGGCCATGCAGGAAATCGACACCAAAGACATAATTGATGCCGTGCGCAATTCTGATAACTTTAGGTTGCGCAATCTGGCGTCGGCGATACCATCTGACCGAAATCCTCAAGACCGTCTTGTCATTGAAACCATTCCGACCGAAGGGCGCACCGACTATGGCTGCTGCATTGACCGAGGAAGCTCAGTGACAATCGTGGCTCCGACAGCTGCCAACGAGGTAGCAATGGGCAATTTTGCTTACTATCTCGCCCTTTATGGAGGTTTTAACTATGTAAGTAAAGAGCGAGATGTTGAAAACGATGCTCCGCGCAGTTTCTATTTGCTTGACGAGGGTACCGGCAATGAGGCTCAAAGTCAGTATCTGGATGACATACATCGTGTGTCGCGCGGCGGATGGGTGATCATAGTTCTGGCCGCCGACTCTGTTCACGACGAAAGTCTTCATTTCGTCACAGCCATTCAGCCCAAACTCAATGCCGGACAATCCACAATTATTGACAGTAAACTTTTCAAGAAGCTTTTTGAGAAGGTTTCGGCGGATATGAAAACCGACTTCGGATTATCGTCAGAGCGCGACACACGATATTTACCCGTGGGTAAGAAAAATCTGGCTATGCACATACGTGGCGGATACGACTGCAGCGCTTTTACTTTACGAGTCGATTGGGCCATAGCTGCGTTGGATGACCGTCATATAGCTATCGCTCACGCTCTGGCAGCCGATTTCGCATCAGTACTTACACCATCTTTTGACCAATCATCTAAATCCGAGTGGAAAGCACAGGGTTTCGGTTATTGAAAAACACCTATATTTAATGGCAAGAAAACTTAATATTACCCTACGGGGAACCACCTTTGAAGTCGAAACCGTGAAGTTAGAGCGGAAAAAACTCTACGGATGGGTTGAAACTCGCGTCAGTACCCCGGAGGGGGATATTTGCTCGTCGGCATCGCTTAACGACGACGGCGTAACTATCGCCGCAAGCGGATGTGTGAAAACAGGAATAGTAACAGACGACGGCAATTGGGCAGAACGCGATGAATTTGTAACCGTCGATAAGGACGGAAATCCGGTCGAACCGGTTCCTTCATCGTTCGATACAGGTCTACTGCTTGACACGCCTGCTACTGCGTATGATATTCTTGAGACAGAGATAACCACGGTTTATCAGCTTGACGGCGACGGGGATGATGCCCTCATTGCCGCGCTTGGCGACGAGATATACACCTTCCCGTGGAGCTATCGCGGAGGTTCAAATTCAGATGCTTTTATCGTATCAATAGGACACGAAGTATTTATTCTCGCAGGTACTCGTTTCCCAATAGAATATCTGTCGCTTGACGATAATTCAGTGCTCGATGACGGCACTGAAGAAGAATTTGAATCTGATGATCTTGATTTCAGTATGTTCTAAGCCATGAAAGCAATAAATATTTCCAATGAGACAAAGCGCAATGCGCATGTAGGCATCCAGCCTATGAACGGCACTCTCCCCACAAAAACCATCCATGCCGGAGGTAAGCAGCATGAGAATGTAAGATTGCTGAAAGTGGCTTTGACATCTGTTCTTGAAAATCTTCAATCACAGTTTGGCGATGATCTCACCGATACCATTCTCAACACTGATGCAGAGGTGGATATGGAACGTGTGGGTATGCGCTTGCAACACACTAAAAAAGTGTATATCGACCCGCAAGGACGAGTAGCACACCGATTGATATTCCGTGAAGTTTTGTTCAACGTGGACGGAACAGAAAAGGATGAGCGCAAGCCCGAAGATCTGGATGCCAATATAAACGGAGAAACACCTGTTCGGTGGACCGGCAAACTTATCCCTATAGAGAAAGCCGTAAAGATGTTTGTCTTTACGTCCACTCACAAGCTTAAGCATGTCGATGGTCTTACATACGATTTCCTCTATGACATGGCAAAAATGCTTCATGAAAAAAAGAGTATGATGCTGGTAGGAGCCGGATCAAAAGGTGTTGGACCATTGGTGTTCGCCCGTGGAGCTACTCCTTATCGTGCATTTCTTTCAGGTCGCGTTGACGGTGGTAAATATTGCCTTCTTCTTCATCTAACTAATCTTGAACTCAAGCAGATATGAATATAATATATTCACAACAGGCGCGCGATTACAAGCGTACCGTTGCAGGTGGCTTTGTACTGGTCGAAGGGTCAGCAATCAACGATAAGATTTCCGGTGACGAGCTGTTTGTCACTCGCAAAGTCGACGGCGTAATGCAATTGGTATTTTTACGAGAAGGTAAACTTGAGGCATATAATTCTGCCGGCAAAGAGATGTCATTGGATCTACCGTGCTATGAAGAGATGAAACAAATTCTCGGAAATGCCGGAATTAAGAATGCCACCATCGCAGCCGAATTATTCGCGCGCCCCGAATCAGGTAACCGTGAGCGTGTTGGTCAGGTAGCTACAGCACTCTCTTCTGCTCCCGAACGTCTTATGCTTGCTCCATTTGATCTGCTCGATCTTGACGGCGAAATCTTTGATGCCAACAACTATCCTGTAAAACACGAACGTCTAAAAATAATCTTTGCAGCCGGTAAACTCGTCAAGCCAGTGCCTGGACGTGCTGCAATCACAAAGCAAGCGGTGGGCGAACTATACAAGAAAATTGTAGAAGAAGGAGGAGCCGAAGGTATAGTGGTACATGGCAATTCTCCTCTCGTTTATAAGGTGAAACCGCGCCATGCTATCGACGGCGTGGTCATAGGTTTCACCACCGGTGATGACGAACGATCGGAAATGGTACGAGATATCCTTGTAGCCGTAATGCGCCCTGATGGTCTTTTACAGAAAATTATTTCTGTTGGCAATGGTCTGAATGAAGACCAACGGTCTGACCTTTACAAGAAACTGGTGGACATGAAAGTAGAGTCGGAATATGTAGAGACCGACTCTCGTAACGTTGCATTCGAGATGATTCGTCCTGAAATCATTGTAGAAGTGTCGGCAGCCGATTTTGTGACAGAAAATGCAGCTGGTGAGCCAAAACTTAACCCTCTGCTTGAATATGCCGACGGTAAATATTCTGCTGTAATGAACACCGCCGGTGCCGTTGCTCACAGTCCTGTAATAGTTCGTTTCCGTGATGACAAATCATTATGCGAATCAGATATACGTTTGAGTCAAGTGACAGATCTTTGTGATTTTGCAGAAGTAAAGACGGTTAACCTCAACGATCTTTCTCCAAGTGAGATAATAGTGCGCAAAGTATATAT
This sequence comes from uncultured Bacteroides sp., assembly GCA_964555405.1. Lineage (GTDB taxonomy): Bacteria > Bacteroidota > Bacteroidia > Bacteroidales > Muribaculaceae > Paramuribaculum. Next base: position 2,937 of record CAZKSF010000009.1, on the reverse strand, counting down.
AAAGACTCAGAAGGATAAACGCATGGTGCAGAAATTCTTAGTGTGGAAAACAAATAAAGAACACACCGGTCGTTTCCCGGCATATGTGCTTCACCATACCGACTACAGCTTCACGCGAAAAGATGCCTTGAAGCGCGACATTCGTATTTCCAACAGCCTTGATCAGATCAATGCTCTGCTCAACCAGATCATAGCCGAAAATATCAAAAAAGGTTGGGCGGAAGTATGAAAGAGTTGATCATCACCGGAACAGGATGTACCATCAAAGGCGAGTGCGATGACGGGATAGCTTTCCATTCGGCATGTCTTCGTAATATTAAGATACTGCTTGATGGAGAAGATATTACTGACAAAGTAGGTACGCTAAAAGATGTTGACGGCTATATGTATAGTATAATCGTAGATGAAGTTGATGACGCCGACCTATTCATGTCAGAGGACAATATCGAGCTGCCACCGGCAGTTTACGAACTGCCGGATGATGCCGTTCCACAAAAGATTAATCTCATTGAATCTGTCCGCGATCTTGAGGAATGGGAATTCTACGCCACATGGATTGATCATATCGTATATGACGGCGAAGATTTGGAAGCCAAATCTTACGCAGATAACAAACATAACTTTACAGATAAAATGTCGCCAGCCTTTCCCACCAGATTATACATATTGTAATTCAATTTTAAATCACAATAACTATCTATATATGGATGAATACTTGAATTATTGGGACGAAGTTTTTGACTATTGGATTAAGAACGGTGCAGTTCACCCTTCCGAATCACATTGGTTTGGGCAAAAAATCAATTTACTTCCGGAACTTATGCCTGAGCCTTATATAGGCGATCCGTACTGTTGCAATGTGGTAATAATGAATTACAACCCCGGAGCTGCGGATTATGACCTTAACACAGATGAAGGCCGCAAAGAATATCGGAATGACGCAGTGCATCATTCGGGACTTGATAACCCGCAACGCATGTGCCATTATTACGCCCGCAATTACCGCGATCGTGTAGCCGCCGGAGGCTATCTCGGAAAAGGGGTTGACCCTATGTATGATACGTCAGGACTTACCGAATCAGGTAAGAAATGGTGGAACAGAAGGTTGAATTGGTTGAAAAGACTTGTGCCCGATTCAGATAAATTGCCGTTTGCCATTGAACTCTGCGGTTGGCATTCTAATAAATGGGGCGCTGTAAATTTCAAAGATGATAATCTGCTCAGCACTCTCAAAGACCTCCTCGCTCCGGCAATTGAAGAGGCGATCAATAACTCTGACTTAGGTATAGGACTATGTGTCGGTAAATTATGGGGCACTACCATTCTTCCTTACTTCGGATATACCGATGTTACCGCCGAAGTAATGGAGTTAGACAACTATGAAGGTGAGTACCAACCATTACCTAATACACAGCGCAAATACCGAATACTTCGCAACGAAAACGGAACACACATTATTAATACTTGGCTCACGTCAAGTTTTGGAATGTGTAATCCCGGACAGACATTCTGTCAGAAAGAACTTGAAATGATAAGAAAAATAAATGGGTCGTCCTCGCTGTTAGACACTGTCCTTTCCTCTTCTGTTGCTGAAGTTAACAAGATGTCAGCGGGATTCTTCGCATCCGGAATGTTTAAACCGAACAAGTAGCTTTCACAAAGCTCTTAAGATTTTTGAATTTTTTTACGAGAGTTACTATAATAAAGTCGTTATGATTTTACCTTCAAAGAAAAAAATAATGATTGTTCCCGACTTTGGCGTGAGCGCCAAAGATGAGGCTATGGTAGCTCTCAAAACAGCTATCGAGGATAAGGGCGAATATGCCGTTAAGGTGATTGATCTCCCGACAGTGGTGCGTGCCGAGCATGAGTGCGAGGAGCTGACAGAATCAAAGATTATTGAGCTTTCGGCACGGAAGCTTGAGCAGCTTTCGGAGTGTAACAACCTGGTGTGGGATGGATCGGATGAGGTAACCATGCCCAAAGTCAAGACTATTAAACTGACGCTGAAAAACGGTAGAAGGTTTACGCCTGACAGTGACGCTCTTTTGGAGGATGATGAGCAAATAGATCTCAACGATACATTACGTATCAACGATGAATGTTCAGATTGGGAGCCGGGCGCACCCGACACTATAGTAGTATTTGGGAAATCAGCGATGCTTGCCGGAGGCATCGGTCGCCGTGATGTGCTTTTTGTCAATCCCGAATATGTCTGGGAATTGCCGTGGAAAAAGCAGTATTACATTGACCGAAAATTGGCAGGACTATATAGGGAAAGAAAATATAATTATGAGAAGGATCCGATGGTAACAGTACTGTGGTGCGGAACGGAGCGGTCGGGTCAACATAATTATTCGCGGCGGTATGGCATTGTGACCAATGATGATTATCTCGGTGAATATTGGGATAGATATCCCCGGCAGGGGGAAGTGGCGCGTGAGCTTGATGATGACACAAATTCCTTGGCAAACTTTATATGCGATTTTGCCGACGATAGTGTTACCAACCCTCTTGAGGAAGTCTATGCCGCTTTAAGGAATTTGCCTTGGAAAGGTATTTCAAGCCTACATGAAAAATGTACTTTTACAGATCCGGTAAAACTTAACGGAATTACGGTGCTGGGTATACGCTTTGGCGTACCGATGGCAAACGGCCAATCCTGCAACAAATTGAGGATAGCTGAGAAAGATTATACTTTACCGCTTGAAAGTATCAATACACGGCGTGAACTTAACATGTTGCGAGATGCTATAAATAACATCGCCAGGGAAATTACTGAACCTGAAGTGCAGCAGAAACGCATTCTTATAGTTCCGGACTATTTCATTCCATACGACAGTCCTTATATCCGCGAACTTCATAATCTTCTCAGGCAAATGGGTCACTATGTTGCCGTGTTCGTTCCCGGCAATACGTTAGAAAAATCCAGACAAG
>CAZKSF010000008.1:0-64356 GCA_964555405.1 uncultured Bacteroides sp. | reverse complement strand
GAAAGCGTGTGTACGCCAAAAGCGTACCGCGAGTTCGAATCTCGCTCACTCCGCTAAGAGAGGTTTATACCTCTCTTTTTTAATTTTTTATTGTACTCTTAAAGTATTTCTTTAAATTATTTAAAGTTACACCTTAAATAAAACAACTATGAAGGAATATGCCAGCCTCCGATCCAATTATATGCACAACATGATCAAAGTTAAGGAGACGCTTCCCAATGTCTTCTCCACAACCGTCATTCACTACGGAGAAGGGTTTCCTCCTCTATCCGTTGATATCCGGGATATATGATATCAACTGAATAATCATTTTTAACTAATTCTTGACCAAGAAACCTTTAGTGCTAACTACCTCAAATACCATGGCTGGCATATCAAAGATAATTAAAAGGATAAGTAAAATCGCAATCTTTCCACTCACTATGTTAGATTATGCCCATGTCGGGCGAACATGCTCATTTCAATCGCAACACAATATTTTGCGGAAGCATCTCATAATTATCCTTTAAATTTGCGGATTAGAATTCCGATAATTATCTTTGCCCTCAAATTGGAGCACTGCTGAAATCCTCGCTTGCGCAGCCCATTGTGGCGTGATTGAAATGAGCTGTCAGAAATAACAAATTACCTCCCATGAATAAACTCAGCGATAATCCTTTCCTCCGCCGCCCGGATCATCCAAACTATAATCGGCGCAGCCGGCTACATGATTATCGCCGACCAGCCAAATATCTCATCACCACCCTCAAGAATCCTGCTATCCCCCTATTCGCCACAATCAAAGGAGATCCCCACCTGGCTACTGGTGACGATACACCTCATCCTGTCCTGACCAAAACCGGATGGTTCATTACTGAAGCCATGAAGATATGGCAAGAGAAATACCCTCAGATAGAGATCAGCGAGTTTATTATAATGCCGGATCACATTCACTTGTGCCTCCATGTGACACAATATTTGCCAAACGGCTTAAGCATCGCCATATCAGGACTCAAGGGTTACTGTTCAAGTCTTCGGCACAAGGCGTTGCCCGGTCGCTTTCGTTTGGATAAAATGGTGCCCGTTTTTGAGAAAGGATTCAACGATAGAATAGCCTATACCGATGAGCAATGGGAACGACAGAAAAGATATACAAAAGACAATCCCCGTAGATACCTCATTAAGAAGTTATTCCCTGATTACATGTATCGCCTATGGAAATTACGGATAGGGAATAATGAATATATGGCAAAAGGTAATATCCTGCTGTTGAAAGAGCCGGCACTATTTGTAGTTAAACACCATAGGAAATGGACCGAACAGGAAAGTGAAGCTTACCAAGCAGCATGTAAGCTTAAAATTGAAAATGGAGAAATCCCGGTTTCCCCATATATCCATCCTAAGGAAAAGGCTCTCCGAGATTATGCCATCAATGATGGAGGGTGTTATATCCGAATATGCGAGAACGGATTTGCCGATAGACAATCCGCCTCAGGTTTTGAATTCGATATGATTGCCACCGGTCGATTACTCCTTATCGCACCAATAGAGCATGAAACTCAGAAAAGAGATATGAAATATACCTATGCACAGGAATTGAATGAAGTTGCAGCGAAATTAGTGGAGATGCATCAGAAAGGAATCAACGGTATCATCTCCACATAATTATCCGAACTGTTTATAACAGATGATTTTTCAACCAGTCGGTAATCATATGAATGAAACTGTAAAAAAGTATCCTTTCTTACTATTACTTCGCAAATGTTTTCAAAGTCAGTAAGAAAGGATACTTTCGATTATTCTGATTTTGGATCAGGATAATTATATGGGTCAGAAATTATAACCCAAACTGAAAACTACATTGTTTTCATGAAATTTCTCATTAGAGTTTTTAAACATATTCAACATACCGAGACCTTCATTAATACCGAAGTAATATTGACGGTAAGTGATACCGACTCCTAAACACATTAGAAGATTAACACGATTCATTCCTCCATCTGCACCATAGTAACTCTCCGACACCTCGACATTACTTTTGTTTTTTACACACTCTTTTCCTGAGAGTCCAATTTCTAATTCGGGACCTAAAAATATATGAAGTTTAATATCATTTTTTAAATCGAAATGATATCCTATTCTAACCGGAACGCGCATACCGAATTTTTTCATGGTAACACTTTTAATGTTATAGCCTCCGGAGATATTTTTCAGATAAGAATCTATCAAAGAATAGCTGTTATAGAATAACATCACCCCGGGTTCAATGCAAAACCTTGAGGAAAGAGGGTAATTATAAATGCCACCAAATTCCACACCGCTTCCACATTTGAAAGCCGTCATAGATATATTGCCTGAAGAAATTTCTCCAGGGCATGTCAGTTCAGCACCTAAACGTATACCGAAGTAACCTTTGTGTTCAGGTGTGTCACCTTCGGTGTCTTGAGCCATGGCAGTAAAGCCGGCAATAATAACAAGCATCATTGAGATAAGGAACTTTTTCATAATACTTCTCCCTCCTCTGACTCTCAAGGTTTTAAGTTGATGAAGGCAAATGTGAGTCAACTATGGCAGGTGTAGTCAGGTATTCATCCTTTGTTTTCACCACACGCATAACACTTACCTTTTTTATTCAAAATATCTATATGTCGTAAAGTTAAAAAGAATATTTGAAAAAAGTAAATAAATACGCTATAAAATTGCGCAAAAAAAAGCCTGTGGATTGAATCAACTTTCAAATCCACAGGGCGCTTAGTCTTAAGATTTCAATCAGGCTTAACGTATAATTATTTTTGTGTGCTCTTTAGTAGTTTTACCATCGCTTACTGAAACAATGTATACTCCTTTTTCAAAATTTGCCGTATCAATTGATGTTCCCATAGATCCTGGTTCAATAGAGCGAACAATGATATTCTTTCCGTTCACCGAAGTGACCGTTACTTTACAATTCTCAGCTGCGGGCGAACTAAGATCAATATTCACTCTCGTTCCACGGTTAACTAACGACGGATTAACACTTACCTTTAGGGGAGAACCAACCATTTTTACAGAACCGCTCTTTGGCTGGATTTCAAAAATAGCAGTGTATTCCTCGAGATCATCATTGAAAACATCGATAAGGAGAAAGTTTTTGTCATTCATCAGATATACATCCAGAGAGTTATCGTAACAGTAAAAACCTGAAGGCATTTTGAATTCAGTTACAGTTGTGCCCTTCTCGGATATAACCTGAAAACCGGTAACTCGCAGGCGCTGACCTTCAACTTTTTCTTCCTCATTGGCGTAGGAACAGTCGATCGCTTCAAATACAGGAATCACCCATTCATATTCCGCATCCTCATTAAAAAGATTCTGAGACAGCCGTACGCCATCAAGATCGGTGCATGATGAATCATATGGATAAAGGGTAATTGGTTCGGGACACGCGCTGGATGTTTCGGTTTCCCAGTCAGTGAATATGCCTGTCGGTCCCCAGCTTTCGGCTTCATATAAAATGTATCTTCTGTAAGCCGAACCATCTCTCCAGACAAATACTATATTGGGATATTTATACCCATATATCTCAAAATTAAAGTAATCCCATGGACTGTCTACCCTCAGGCATATGAGTTCACCATCGCTCTCATATTGTTTGGTAGCACCTTCAGAAGCGCATATCTCACTGAACTCTTCCTTAGAGATATTTTCCATCCATAGATCTTCATTGGATTGTTGAACAAACACTCCTACAGGTCCGTACATAACGTGCGAGATCCTATATTCAGTGGTGATCTCCTGATAGGAAGGAGTGGAAAAAGACTTTAGTTCACTGAAGTTTTCGTCATAAATAGTAAAGTCAGTGCGTCGGCTCTCTTCATCAAAATACTTGGTGTAAAGTCTGGGTTGACTTTCTGATGAAAATTTGGGGAACATGAATCTTACAGAACGTTCCAATGTCTTTCCTGTATTGACAACGTCAGCGTGAACAGCTCCAAAACTTAAAAGAGAGACCAGTACAAGCCCTGATTTAAAAATTGCTTTCATAATATTATCAATGTTAGTGAATTTATTTTGCAAAATTAAAATTTTTGTTGATTTTACCCCCCCCCATTTTGTTAAAATATATTAATTAATATTCATTTGGACACAATGTGTCTGTTCGGTGAATATTGCAATGAAATGAAATAATGCCAAAAAATTAGCTATATTGATTGCAAATTGCTAATTTTGCACCCGAATTAAGAAATGATTCATTAGTGAACAGGGATAAAATGAAGATTTCTTAGTGTAAGAAAAAGACGGTATTCAAAATTATTACAATATGGTGAATCCACTTAATCATTCGCAAGGATTATATGATAGCCAATATGAGCATGACGCTTGTGGAGTTGGGCTGCTTGTGAATGTCAAAGGTATAAAAAGCCACAGATTGGTTGAACAAGGACTTCAGGTGCTGGAACACATGGTGCATCGTGGAGCTGAAGGAGCTGACCCCAAAACCGGTGATGGTGCAGGAATCATGGTACAGGTTCCGCATGAGTTTATTCTACTTCAGGGTATTCCCGTACCGGAAAAAGGTAGATATGGCACCGGATTGGTTTTTATGCCCAAAGATGAGGAAGCACAACAGACAATCCTGGATATAATTGAGCGCGAAGCGCTTCATCTCGGTCTTAAACTGATGGCTGTACGTGATGTTCCCACCAACAACGAGCAGCTCGGTTCGGTAGCACGTTCTGCCGAACCAGATATAAAGCAAATTTTTGTATCAGATGAGGAAACTGACGAGCCGGTGGAAATACGGCTATATTTTCTTCGAAAGGCTGTAGAAAAGAAAATAGCCGCATCATCGGATATACCGGGGAAAGAAGATTTTTATATAGTTTCATTATCTTCGCGAATTCTTGTGTATAAAGGTATGCTTTCGAGTCATCAGTTGAGATATTACTATCCCGACCTGATGAATCCTCGGTTTACAACTGCCATGGCTCTTGTACATTCACGTTTTTCAACTAATACATTTCCGACGTGGTCACTTGCCCAACCTTTCCGAATGCTAGGACACAATGGTGAAATAAATACAATCCGGGGTAACCGTTTATGGATGAAAGCACGTGAGGCTGTTCTCAAAAATCCTGTTTTTGACGGCATAGATCTGACACCTATCGTTCAACCCGATATGAGTGATTCAGCGTCTCTTGACAACGTTCTGGAGTTTTTTGTGATGAGTGGTATGAGTCTTCCTCATGCACTTGCCATGCTTGTCCCTGAATCATTCAATGACAGAAACCCGATATCTCCCGAACTCAAGGCTTTTTATGAGTATCATTCCATACTCATGGAGGCTTGGGACGGACCTGCCGCGTTATTGTTCAGCGACGGAAGATATGCAGGGGGAATGCTTGACCGAAACGGATTGCGCCCTGCACGGTATCTTATTACCAACAACGACACTATGGTTCTGGCATCAGAAACGGGGGTTTTGCCTTTTGATCCGTCCGAGATAAGAGAGAAAGGTCGGTTACGTCCCGGGAAAATGATGATGGTTGATATGCTTGAGGGAAAAATCTATCATGACGCGGAAATAAAGGATCAATTGGCGTCACAGTTTCCGTATCGTGACTGGCTTTCACAAAATCGAATTAATCTGGACAACATAACTTCCGGCAGAACGGTAAGTAATTCGGTAGATGATTTTTCACGGTTGAGAAAAGTGTTTTTTTATAATCGTGAGGAAGTCGAAAAAATAATGGTTCCAATGATAACTGAAGCTAAGGAACCTGTCAATTCAATGGGTAAAGACACTCCGATAGCTATATTTTCGGAAAATCCACAATTGATTTATACTTATTTCCGCCAGCATTTCGCCCAAGTGACCAACCCTCCGATCGACCCGTTGCGTGAGGAACTTGTCATGAGTCTGGACAGTTACATAGGAGCGGTTAATCTGTCGCTTACGGACTTGTCACCTGAATTATGTAAAATGGTGCTTCTGAAACGTCCGATCATTACCAACCGAGAACTTGACCTGTTATGTAATTTGCGCTACAAAGGCTTCAACACCCGCAAGCTTTCAATGACATTCCCGGTAAGCGATGGAGCCGAGGGTATGGCTAAAGGTATAGAACGACTGTGTGCGGATGCTGAGAAAGCAGTGGATGAAGGCTGCAATTATGTGATATTGACCGATCGCGGAGTGAATGCTGAAAATGCACCGATTCCTGCACTTTTGGCTACTTCAGCCGTTCACCACCATCTTATAGAGAAGAAAAAACGAGTCCAGACCGCACTTGTAATAGAAACTGCCGATGCCCGGGAAGTCATGCATTTCGCACTTCTTGTCGGATACGGAGCATCGGCTATAAATCCATATCTTGCTTTTGCTGTGATTGATGATCTGGTGAAAAGTAAGGAAGTACAACTTGACTTTAACACAGCTTCTAATAATTTTATCAAGGCAGTTGACAAAGGGTTACTTAAAGTGATGTCAAAAATGGGTATTTCGACACTTACTTCCTATAAGGGCGCTCAACTCTTTGAAGCAATAGGTCTGTCGGATGAAATGTGCCGAAAATATTTCGGTGATACCGCAAGCAAGATTGGTGGTATCGGACTTGAAGCACTTACCCTCGACATTCTAACCGCTCATAGGGATGCCTTCAGCGAAGATTTTGACATATCGTCACCACTGCCATTTATAGGGCAATATTCATATCGCAAGGATGGAGAAGAACATGCATGGACTCCTGAAACTATAGCAACCCTCCAGCTTGCGACACGTCTTGGATCATATAAAAAATTTAAGGAATATACTGAATTGGTGGACAATAAAAAGTCTCCGATATTTCTACGTGATTTCCTTGAATTCCGTCCTGGAACTCCGATTCCACTCGATGAGGTTGAACCGGAGGAAAGCATTATGCGGCGTTTTGTGACCGGTGCCATGTCGTTTGGTTCGATAAGTCGTGAAGCTCATGAGGCTCTGGCTATTGCCATGAACGCGATCGGAGGACGATCCAATACCGGTGAGGGAGGTGAAGATTCGGCAAGATTCCAGCCCCGGCCTGATGGATCATCGGCTCGTTCCGCTATAAAGCAGGTTGCTTCCGGAAGATTCGGTGTGACAACAGAGTATCTGGTGAATGCCGATGAGATACAGATAAAAATAGCGCAAGGAGCTAAGCCGGGAGAGGGTGGTCAATTGCCGGGTTTCAAGGTTGATAATATAATAGCAAAGACACGTCATTCAATTCCGGGACTTACCCTTATTTCACCTCCGCCGCATCACGATATTTATTCGATAGAGGATCTCGCTCAGCTAATTTTTGATTTGAAGAATGTAAATCCTGAGGCAAAAGTAAGTGTGAAACTTGTTGCTGAAAGCGGTGTGGGTACTATTGCAGCCGGTGTCGCCAAAGCTAAAAGTGATATGATCACCATAAGCGGCAGTGATGGAGGAACCGGCGCTTCGCCTGTAAGTTCAATACATTATGCGGGGGTACCGGTTGAAATAGGATTGGCGGAAACACAGCAGACTCTGGTTAAGAATAATCTCAGAGGTCTTATCAAGCTGCAAGCTGACGGTCAGCTCAAAACCGGACGTGATGTACTTATCATGGCAATGCTCGGAGCTGAAGAATTCGGATTTGCCACGAGTGCATTGATTGTCCTCGGTTGCGTGATGATGCGTAAGTGTCACATGAATACTTGTCCGGTGGGCGTAGCGACTCAAAATGAAGAACTCCGGAAACGATTTGTAGGTCGTTCGGAATATGTAGTCAATTTCTTCCGGTTCCTTGCGCGTGATATTCGTGAAACAATGGCGTCCCTCGGTGTGCGCCGACTTAACGATATAATAGGGCGTACTGATATGTTAAGGGTAAATGAAGATCTGCGGCGGCAAAAAGCACCCGGACTTGATTTGTCCAAATTGCTTTACATGCCTGTCGAAGCGGAAAAAAATGCTTTAATTAATGAGTTCCCCCAGCATCATGAAATTGAGCATGTTCTTGACCGTGAGATTATATCCCGTTCATATCCCGCTCTTACTTCAGGGATGCCCGTGGAAATGGAATTTACTATCAGAAATACTGATAGGGCAGTAGGTGCAATGCTTTCAGGTATTGTTGCGAAAAAATTTGGAGAGTCCGGGCTGCCGGACGATACCATACGATGTACATTTAAGGGCTCTGCAGGTCAAAGTTTCGGCGCATTTCTTGCTCATGGAATAACATTCAGATTAGAAGGGGATGCCAATGACTATGTGGGTAAAGGTCTTTCAGGAGGTAAAATAGTTATTGTTCCGCCTGTGGGATCGACATTCGCGCCGGAGAATAATATTATAGCCGGTAATACTTTGCTTTATGGAGCAACCTCAGGTGAAATTTATATAAACGGAAGAGTCGGAGAAAGATTTTGTGTTCGAAATTCCGGAGTCACGGCTGTTGTTGAAGGTGTAGGAGATCACTGTTGTGAATACATGACGGGAGGAAGAACCGTAGTATTGGGCTCCACCGGTAGAAACTTCGCTGCCGGAATGAGTGGTGGTATTGCCTATGTTTGGGATCCGGATGGAACATTTGATTATTTCTGCAATATGGAATTGGTTGAACTGTCATTAATTGAGGAGGTAGCTGACAACAGAGAGCTTCACCGGCTAATCTCAACCCATTATAAGTATACACGGTCACCTTTAGCAGCGCGTATGCTTGAAGAGTGGGATTTATATGTACGTCAATTCCTGAAGGTCATACCGGTAGAATACAAAAAGGTGCTTGAAATGGAGAAAAAATCTACAATCTGTAATGTGTAAATCTATCAATTAAAATGGGAAATCCTAAGGCATTCTTATATATATCACGTCAAGAGGGTGGTTACCGTCCGTTGAATGAACGTGTAAACGATTATCAAGAGGTAGAGAAACGATTGAATACAGTTGAGCGACGGGAACAAGCTTCGCGCTGCATGGATTGTGGTGTTCCTTTCTGTCATTGGAGTTGTCCGCTTGGTAACAGACAACCGGAATGGCAAGACAGACTGTATCGTGACGACATTCAGGGAGCTTACACATTACTCTCACAAACTGACGACTTCCCTGAGTTCACAGGGCGTGTATGTCCCGCACTATGTGAAAAAGGATGTGTGCTCAATAAACAACATCAGGCTGTGACGGTTCGTGAAAATGAACTTGCTATAGTGGAACGTGCATTTGCTGAGGGAAGAATCAAACCTTGTCCACCCAAGCATCGGTCGGGAAAGCGAGTTGCGGTTATAGGATCAGGTCCAGCCGGGCTTGCCTGTGCCAATCAGCTTAACAGACGCGGTCATCTGGTAACAGTTTTTGAAAAAAACGAGTTCCCCGGCGGTCTTTTGCGATTCGGTATTCCGGATTTCAAACTTGATAAAAAGGTTATCGACCGGCGTGTCGCACTGATGGAAGCGGAAGGCGTAGAATTCAAATGTAACGTAAAGATTGGGGATAAAAAAAGTATCAGTGATCTGCTTCAAGATTACGATGCCGTGTGTCTGGCTATAGGAGCTGAAATTCCCCGCGATCTGAAAGTTGAAGGACGAAATCTAAAAGGCGTGCATTTTGCGCTTGAATTACTGCAACAACAAAATCGCATTAATGCCGGAATTGAGATTGCAGCTGAAAAGCTTATAACAGCAAAAGGAAAAAATGTGCTTGTGATAGGAGGTGGGGACACCGGTAGCGACTGTGTCGGAACAGCCAATCGGCAGGGTGCATTGTCAGTAACTCAGATAGAAATTATGCCCAAACCACCGGAAGTCGATAATCCTGCAACACCTTGGCCTTACTGGCCCAATGTTCTCAAAACTTCAAGCAGTCATGAAGAGGGATGTGAGCGCCTATGGTATGTGGATACCCGGCGTTTTATTTCAGATGAGAACGGTAGGGTAAAAGAAGTAGAGATAGAGGAAGTCGAATGGATTAAAGATGAGGAATCAGGTCGTATGAATTTAGTTCATACAGGTCGTAAATCAGTGATAAAAGCAGATCTTGTGTTACTTGCAATGGGATTCACAGGACCGACGACAGATCAAATCTCCGATATAAAGGAAATTGAAAAAGACGTGCGTGGAAATATAAAAACCGATCCTCTCTCTCATGCCACAAGCAAAGATAGAGTTTACGCTACCGGTGATTCTGTCACAGGAGCTTCTTTAGTCGTTCGGTGTATTGCTTCAGGTAGAGAAGTGGCGAAAGCTATCCATGAATACCTGACTAAGGATATATGATGTATAGATTTTTATATGCAAAATAAAAAAATTCGTGAATTAGTTGGATATATGTGGCAAATTGTCTAACTTTGCATCGTGTAACAAGCAAATCTTATATACAAAACGGCAAAGTTGGACAAAATGACAATAAATGCCAAATATAACAAGGAAAATATATATTCCATAACGCATACCGGGATGATCGGAATATCTATAAAGCGTTGCTTCGGTAAAGATTGCATCAGTACCGGATATGGAGTAACTTCCCCCTACAAAGCCTTGAAACCTAATCGGGTTTCAAGGCTTTGTCACTTTAAGAGAGTATTAAAATAACACAGTAGAAGAGATATAATATAAATATATTTTTTTATGTCAAGTTTAAGATTCAAGGTTGTAGAGGAGGCATCAAACCGTAAACCGGTGGCTGTAGAAATTCCAACGGAACGTCCGCAAGCCTATTATGCCAGCAAAGTTTTTAACCGAGCAAAGATGTATGAGTATCTTCCTATAGATACTTATAAGGCTCTTGTCAATGCAATAGACAATAAAGAGCCTCTGTCACGTAAGGTGGCTGACAGTGTAGCGGAAGGGATGAAACAATGGGCTATAGACAATGGTGTAAGACATTATACTCATTGGTTCCAACCTCTCACCGAAACAACAGCCGAAAAGCATGACGGTTTTGTAGAACATGACGGAAAGGGCGGGATGGTAGAAGAATTTACCGGAAAACTTCTAGTACAGCAGGAACCGGATGCTTCGAGTTTTCCGAACGGAGGCATACGCAACACTTTCGAGGCACGCGGATACTCTGCCTGGGATATCTCATCACCTGCATTTATTATAGACAATACACTGTGTATTCCCACGATATTTGTTTCCTACACAGGAGAATCACTGGATTATAAAACCCCTCTTTTGCGCGCTCTATCGGCTGTAGACAAAGCAGGAACCGGGGTTGCAAGATACTTTGATCCGAACGTCAAGCATGTTATTTCAAATCTTGGCTGGGAACAGGAGTACTTCCTTGTTGATGAGGCTCTGTACGCTGCCCGTCCCGACCTGGTTCTTACAGGCCGCACACTGATGGGACACGAATCAGCAAAGAATCAGCAGCTTGAAGACCATTATTTCGGTGCTATTCCCAAACGTGTCGAGGCTTTTATGCTTGATCTTGAAATTGAAGCCCATAAGCTTGGCATCCCATGCAAGACCCGCCATAATGAAGTAGCGCCAAATCAGTTTGAACTTGCTCCGATATTCGAGGAAACAAATCTCGCCAACGACCATAATATGCTCCTTATGTCGGTGATGAACGAAGTAGCCCGTCGTCATAATTTCCGTGTTCTGCTTCATGAAAAGCCGTTCGCCGGAATCAATGGTTCGGGTAAGCATAACAACTGGAGTCTTGGAACTGACACGGGTACTCTTCTGTTCTCACCCGGAAAGACACCCAAAGACAACTTGCAGTTCATTACTTTCGTAGCAAATGTGATGGCTGCCGTACACCGTCATAACGGATTGCTGAAAGCATCAATCATGTCAGCGTCGAACACACATCGACTTGGTGCCAACGAGGCCCCCCCTGCAATTATCTCTATCTTCACCGGAACACAGCTTTCAGAGGTTCTTGACAAGATCAAGAATTCAGATAAAGATGAATTGATAGAACTTGCAGGTAAGGAGGAAATCAATCTTGGTGTAACCCAGATTCCGGAACTGATGATTGATAACACCGATCGCAACCGTACATCTCCCTTCGCTTTTACAGGCAACCGTTTTGAATTCCGTGCAGTTGGATCGAGTGCCAATTGTGCTTCGGCGATGATAGCGTTAAATGCTGCTGTGGCTGAACAGTTGGAAGACTTTAAACAAAAAGTGGATGCACGCCTCGCTGCAGGCGAAGAATTACAGCATGCGTTGTTGGCGGAAATCAAGCCACTTCTTATCTATTCAGAACCAATTCATTTTGATGGGAACGGTTACTCTGATGAATGGAAAAAAGAAGCAGCACGTAGGGGACTCGATTGCGAAACAAATCCTGCCCTTATTTTCGATGCATATCTGCTTCCATCATCGGTAGAAATGTTCCGCAAGACAGGTGTCATGACCCAGAGGGAACTGGAGGCCCGCAATGAAGTCAAGTGGGAAATGTACACGAAAAAAATTCAGATTGAGGCACGTGTTCTTGGGGATCTTGCCATTAACCATGTTATTCCGGTAGCAACCCGATATCTTTCCATATTATTAGACAATATGGTGAAAATACGGCAGTTGTTCCCCGGTGACAAAGGTATAGAGCTTTCCTCGCAGGATGCCGTAACAGTTGAAAAGATAATGAATCACTGTTCAGTAATTAAAGAACAGGTTGCGAAGATGATCAATGCCCGTAAGGAAGCAAACAAGATAGAAAGTGAAAGAGAAAAGGCTCTCGCCTACTCAATCAATGTAGCTCCCTGCTTTGAGACAATCCGTTATCAGATTGACAAGCTTGAACTTCTTGTCGATAATGAAATGTGGCCTTTACCAAAATACCGTGAACTATTGTTCATTCGGTAATCCGGAAATGAAATTTAGATAAAAAAGTCTCCGTGCTAAATTCAAAGTTGAAAAGCACGGAGACTTTTTTATAATATGAAAAAATTATCTAAAGATTACTGTTTCTGAGGTTGATCATATTTTTCAAACTCCGAATGTTTGGAAATGAATTCCGGCACTGTTTTTTTCATCAATATGACCATTTGAGGAATTTCAACTTTAACGGAGTGATTTTCCAACATGTCGGTAACTTTAGCTACTTCATTATAGTTATAAAGTCTCACTTTAGCCACAAATATTCTCTCATGGGTTGTCGGGAGTGTATTCTCTTTAGTAGCGAGAACTTCTTCATACAATTTTTCTCCGGGTCGAAGACCGGTATATTCAATCTTGATGTCTTTACCAACTTCCAAACCTGCAAGATTAATCATTCTTTCAGCAAGTGTAGCAATTTTTACAGACTCACCCATATCGAAAACGAAAATTTGAGTGCCGGTAGCGAAAGTCGCTGCTTCCATTACCAGACGGCACGCCTCGGGAATAGTCATAAAGAACCGGCGTATTTCCGGATCTGTCACAGTCACAGGACCGCCATGTTCGATTTGGTCACGGAAGCGTGGAATAACAGATCCATTTGAACCGAGCACGTTGCCAAAACGTGTAGTTACGAATTTTGTACGTCCTTCAATCTCACCCCTTTCAATTGCAAGACCAAGACTCTGAACATATATTTCTGCAAGACGCTTGGTACAACCCATTATATTTGTGGGATTAACTGCCTTGTCGGTTGAGACCATCACCATTTTTTCAACGTTGTATTCAACGCATTTATCAGCTACCTGCCGAGAACCTACCACATTAACATGAACAGCCTCACATGGGTTCTCCTCCATTAAAGGAACATGTTTGTATGCTGCCGCATGGAATACAATTTGTGGCTGATAAGCCCTGAATACGAAATCAAGACGAGCTTTTTCCCGGACATCACCAATCACAGGCACAAAATTCAGATCGGGATATTTGTCTTCAAGCTCAAGACGAATATTGTGAAGTGGAGTTTCAGCATTATCAAACAATATCAACTGCTTTACTCCAAAGGTAGCAAGCTGGCGACAAAGTTCGGAACCAATCGATCCTGCAGCTCCTGTAACCATTACAACTTTTCCGTTGAAGTTGGCAATAATTTCGTTCATTGAAATCTTTATTTCCGGTCTGCCAAGAAGGTCTTCAATCTTCACTTTACGCACATAATTATTCAAAGAGCCGTCATTCGTAACTTCATCAATACCGGGTGTGAGATAAGTTTTAATACCAGCCTGGCGGCAATATGAAATAAGCTGATCCTGTTCAGCCCTTGCATCTGCAACATATGGGAAAAGAATACCGTCAATATTACGTATTTGAGCTAAATCTCTTACATTGCTCGCATTATCAAAGTGATATACAGGCATCCCTAAAAGTTGTTGTCCCTTAAATTGCTTTCCGTGAGTAAGAAAACCAACAATAGCGTAATGTTTAGAACCTCGAAGTCGCGTGACAACTGATGCCGACTTATTGCTGATACCGTAAACAAGAACTCGTTTGACCTGCCGATTTTGATGTTCCCTTCGGTTTAACAGGTCATATATGATTATCATAGCGACACGCAACAGAATGAGCAGACATGTTGTCAGCATAAAGTCAATGGCAATTAAACCATACAACAGTGTGCTATTGATGACGAGAGGTGAAAAGGCAAGCATCCCAACCCACATGAGAAAATCCTTTCCTAAGGCGGCAAGGGATATTCTACCAATTTCTCTTAGTGTAGAATAACGGATTATTGACCGGTAAACCCGGAAAATAATAAACGAAAACAAAGATGCAACTACTGAAGAAATCAACCATACGGGGATGATTTGCGTGTCAATGCGATCTTGAGGCAAGATAAGAAAAACTACGGATAATACGCCTAACGACGCAACAAAGGAAACCAACAGGTCAGTAAGTAGTACAATCTGGGAATGTAAGTATTTGTTTCCTTGTAGAAGTTGTGTGAATTTATTTAGACTTAACATTGCCTGGCATTTTTGTTTTTAGGGTTACTTTTGCAAAAATAAGCAATTATCATAATTTTTGCAAAACAAAATCACAAATAGTATAAAAAGGAGAACTAATTGACGATTTCAACGAATGAAATTATGAATGCTCTGAGACGCTATTTATTTAAGATCCACCACCGTGATACCTGTACCTCCGAATTGTACATGCTCATCGTGAAAAGAATTAACTCCTGGAACCGTTGGAAGAAAAGAGCGGATAGCCTGGCGCAAGGCTCCGGTTCCGGTTCCATGAAGGATTCTTACTCGTCCGATGTTGAATTGTATGGCATCATCGAGGAAATATGTAATAGCCTGAAGAGCTTCATCAGCTCTCATCCCACGCACGTCAATCTCCTGCTTGAAGTTAAGCTGATGTTCCCGCCGTGAATCAGAAGTACTGACCGATATGCCTGAAGTAGTACTTGAAGGTTTTATCGAAGCTTTAGTAACTTTTAATCGATCAATTGAAACAGTTGTTTTTAGAAGTCCAAATGCAACGACAGCTTTTTTCCCATCAATAGATAAAACTTTACCTACCTCACCTTCTCCATCAAGTCGGACATTGCAGCCAACTGTTAGTGTTTCCTTCGGCTTACTGTGATTGTCATCAGGTTCAGTTTTATGTTTTTTCTTTTTTGGCGCCTTTTTAAGGATCGAAGAATCTTTAGAAGTTTCTTCTGTAAGTCGGTTCAGTTCAGCTGTAAGATTACGTCTTGCGTTTACAGTTGTTTCTTTATCAGCTTGGGATTTACGTATTTCGAGAATAGTGCGTTCAATTGCAGCATTGGTTCCTTCAACAATACGTTTAGCCTCCGAACGGGCTTCCGCTATTATGTCGCGACGTTTTTCGCGTAAAGTATCCGCATCGGATTCGTAACGTGCTATAATTTCCTCAAGGTGCCGTTCCTTTTTGCGAATAGCCAGACGTTTGTTCTCCCAATATTTCTTGTCACGAGCCACGTCAAGCAGATAGCGGTCCATATTAACATAATCACTACCAACTATCTGTTCGGCTTCTGAAATAATTTCGGAAGGGAGTCCGGTTTTACGGGCAATTTCAATGGCAAATGAACTTCCGGCAGTACCTATTGACAATCGGAAAAGAGGCTTCATCAAATGCCTGTCGTAAAGCATTGAGCCATTTATCAGACCGTTTGTTTCCTCAGCAAAATGTTTAAGATTCTGATAATGCGTGGTAATAATACCCCACATTTTCATTTCATTAAACCTTTTGAGAATCGATTGAGCGATAGCTGCTCCAATCTGAGGCTCTGTTCCTGATCCAAATTCATCAATAAGTACAAGGGAGCGATCGTTTCCTCTTTTGAGCATGGTCTTCATGTTCGCCAGATGTGACGAATATGTGCTTAAATCATTCTCAAGAGACTGATCATCACCAATATCTATGAATATGCTGTCAAAAACTCCAAATCGTGAGTTATCGTATGCTACAGGGAGAACGCCACACTGTAACATGTATTGATTTATCCCTACAGTTTTAAGACAAACCGACTTACCACCTGCATTCGGTCCCGAAATGACAAGGATGCGGTTTTCGGAACTGAGTGTTATATCGAGAGGTACTATCTCTTTGCCCTGCCGTTTCAGATTTTGAAGTAGAACAGGATGGCAGGCGTGATACCACTCAATTTCCGGAGAATCGGAAATTGAAGGCATTTGCCCCCCAACAGAGACTGCATATACAGCTTTTGCATGTATAAAATCAATATTACCCACAATTGACGCAGCCTGAAGAATATTGTCGGCGTACGGGCGTATATTGTCGGCAAGAAGAGTAAGAATATGAGTAATTTCACGCTGTTCCTCAAGTTGAAGAGATCTGAGCGCATTATTTGCCTCAATTACTTCAACAGGCTCAATAAAAACTGTTTTACCGGTCGATGATTCGTCGTGCACTATACCTTGAATTTTTCGCTTGTGCATAGGCGAGACAGGTATGACAAGGCGACCATCACGTATCGACGGGGTAGTGTCTTTATCAATGATACCTTCACTTAACGCACGTGAAAGGACTCGACGCATGGCAGAGTTAATGGAATTGTCCATTACCCGAAGGCGAGACCTTATTTCGCTAAGTTTTTGAGAGGCGTTATCTTTGACATTCCCATAGCGGTCGAGTATGCGATCAATTGCCATGATCACCCCCGGGAACGTAGCCAGAGGATTCACAATATCCATCAAGACTTCAACCGGAGATCGGCTACCTTCTGTTCCGTGGTGTTTTTCAAAATATGATCGAAGATCGCTCATCGATTGTAACATTCTCCGCAATTCAAGAGTGTTCTGAACCGAAGGGAATGTACCGGGAATACGTATATGTTGAATAATAGAACGTATATCACGAATATTTTCAAGTGGTATATCATCATTGACTGAAATGAGCGATAACATTTCAGCAGTGGCAGACAAAGCGTATTCGATTTCTGAAAAATCAGAAGAAAAAGTCATGGAACCGGTTAATTCCGCACCCATTGATGACACAGTACGTCGTGATATTTCATTTCGTACTGAACTAAAACCTATTTTTGATTCGAAATTATCTGGATAAATCAAGGCGAAAAAGAGAAATAATTAACGGATTGCGTCCATAAATTGCTTCTGCAATTCTGGGCTTTGCGAGAAAACACCTGTCGTTTCGACAGTTACTGTAGAAGAATCCTGCTTCTCGACTCCGCGCATTTTCATACAAAGGTGTTGAGCACGACATAAAACGATGACCCCTTTGGGAGCCAAAATTCGATTCATCTCCTGACACACCTGAGTAGTTAGCCGTTCCTGCACCTGAAGGCGTCGGGCAAAGAGATCAACGAGACGAGCAGCTTTACTCAAACCAATCATTTTATCGGAAGGGATGTAACCGATGGAAACAGTCCCGAAAAAAGGAAGAATGTGATGTTCGCAAAAAGAATAGAATTCAATGTCCCTTATTACGATCATCCCGGAACCTGGAGATTCAAATAACGCACCGTTCACAATTTCATCGGGCTCCGAACGATATCCGGAGGTGGCATAATATAATGCTTTAGCTGCCCTGAGAGGAGTCTTCAACAAACCTTCTCGAGAGGAGTCTTCACCCAAAAGACCGATAATAGCTTTATAATGCTCAGCAATTTTGCTAATTATCTGCTCATCTTCTGCATTACTATTTTCTGTCATAGATTATATCTAAAACTAATTGCTGACATTAATACGGTCTCGGACCACACGTATTTCTTTACTGTATGCAGGAAACATTTTTTTTAGTTCCTCCGCAGCTTCCTCCGCTTCCGACTGTGAGCGAAAATCGCCAACTTTGAGTCGCCAGTAGGGGGAAGTATATGTTACATATGTACTGTAATGAGGGCATTTTGCAGAAATCGAGCGTTGCTTCGATCGCGCTTCATTCTTTGCCGTACGAGGATTGTTATCAGAGAAAATCTGAACACGATAACCAACGGTCTTTCCATTGGACGCAGTGGCTGAATTACCCGATGACTCTTGAGAATCTTTTTCATCACTGTCAGATCCGGTTTCCGAAGCTGTCTTTTTTACAGGAGGGGCAAGCAATACATTCATTGCTTCCGGCTGAATGACAGTGTTGACTTTTCCTGCAGTAATGTGCTGGACAATACTGACAGGCGACTGTGCCGATGCCGGTAGTAAAGCGGCTGCCAAAACAAAGCCGACTGATGAAACTTTCAGAATGCTCATAATTATACACTGCTGCGATTCAAAACAGGCTACAAAAATACAAAATATTTCTGTAGCCTGTGAAAATCATATCTAAAAAAGCAATCAGAATGCTTTTACAATGCCCATGAAGGATTCAGCATCGAGAGAAGCGCCACCGATAAGACCACCGTCGACATTCGGTTTTGCGAATAGAGCTGCTGCATTTGACGGTTTACAACTGCCGCCGTAAAGAATAGATGTGTTTTCAGCAACTTCTTTACCGTACTTATCTTCGATAACTGAACGAATATGAGCGTGCATTTCTTCAGCCTGATCATCAGTAGCAGTTTTTCCTGTACCGATAGCCCATACCGGTTCGTAAGCAAGGATAAGTTTTCCGAAGTCTTCAGCGCTTAAATCAAAAAGAGACTCTTCAATCTGTTTCTTTACAACATCGAGGTACGAACCGTTCTCACGTTCTTCAAGTACTTCACCAATACAGAAAATTGGAGTTAGACCGTTAGCGAGAGCAAGGTTGACCTTCTCCTTGAGAGTCTGAGGGGTTTCACCATAGTACTGACGACGTTCGCTGTGACCGAGGATGACATAAGTAGCTCCGGTTGAAGCAACCATAGGAGCCGAAACTTCGCCGGTATAAGCGCCCTTGGCATGGTCTGCACAGTTTTCTGCGCCTAAACCAAGTTTTTGCTGGTCAATAACTGCGGCAACAGGTGCAAGATGGGTGAACGGAACTGCAATGATCACATCACACTTAGGTTCGAAACCTTTAAGAGCCTCATTAACATCTTTGGCGAGAGCTACACCTTCCTGAAGGGTAGTGTTCATTTTCCAGTTTCCTGCAACGATATTCTTTCTCATTGTTGGTAAGTATAAATTGGATTAAATCGTTCGCTTAAAATTGAGGAGAATTTCGGAATACAAAAGTAATCAAAAAAATTATTTTCACGAATTATTTTTTGACGAAAGCAACATCATTTCTCACCCTTATGGCTTCAGCGTGTCGTTTATATTGCTTTGTGGAGAGATATGCTTCGATAGCATCGGCATGCCTATGGTTATGGAGGTCGGTTCCGATGAAATCAACAAGACCTTTGGAAATGAGCCATTCAGCCATCTGTTGTTCATTTTTTCCATAATGTCCGGCCAAACTCAGTAAGTTTATCTGAAACATGGCACCGCGTGCGTGAATCTCATTATAACGGTCGCGGCGGGAATGATAATATAAGTATCGTTCAGGATGAGCGAGAATCGGATAATATCCGGCTATCCTGAGATCAAATATAATATTGTCAAGATTCCATGGTTCCTGAACAAACGAATTCTCAATCAGCAGATAATTATTGGGGAGGGGAGTGATGTTTTTCTTTTCGAGCTGTTCGCTGAAAAAATCATCAAGCCGATATTCTGCCGAACGTTCTACCTGAAACGGTTTATCCCCGGAAGATGTACCTGATAAAAGAGCGTCATTAAGAGACTGTAAAGCCGGGTCTAATGTATCAGGAGTATTTTCAAAAGTCGCACTTGTTACATGAGGGCTTGCGATAATGCGTTCGATACCCCATGATCTCATACGATCTATAAGTTCCAAAGAAGTTTTCACATCAGGAGAACCATCGTCGACGCCGGGAACGACATGGCAGTGTATGTCGGTTTTAAAGAAGGTCTTTGCAGGTTCTTTTTTTGAGCTACCGAATATATTCCACATGACAGATATTCATTAAAATCAGTGCAAATGTACCAATTCTTCCCGTAATCCGGAAATTTATTAATCTGAACGAATGGTTCGTAAACTTTTATTTGTAAATTTGTAGAAAATCTGAAAATCATGATAAAAAAAATCTATTCATTAGGATTGGCTTCAATTTTAGCAGCAACGGTTTCAGCCGTTAATCCCAAACCATTTACAGTACCTGAAATTAACAGTTGGAAAGGTCGTGACGGCAATTTTGTCCTAAAGGCAGGCTCAACGGCTGTTCGCTATGACAAAAAAGATCAACAAGCTGCAATTGTCGCTGCTGAATTTGCCAAAGCTTGTGAGGCAATAGGAGGAATTAAACTTGATGCCGATGCCGGTAAATCTGATTCCGACGATATTACTTTCAGACTACGCAAGTCTGTCCCCGGGGGACCGGAAGGTTATCGTATCGATATCTCTGGAAAAGGAGTTGTCGTAGAAGCTAATGATCTCAAGGGGCTGCGGTACGGAGCATTTACACTTTTGCAGATTCTGGAACAAAGCGACAATCATAATTCGCTTCCACAAGGATCAATAACTGACGCTCCGATGTATGCGATGCGTGGTCTGGTAATAGATGCTGGTAGAAAATACATACCTTTGGATTATCTATATACTCTTGTAGATGTATTATCATACTATAAAATGAATACCCTTCACGTTCACTTGAACGATAATGGTTTTAAATATTTCTATGATGATGATTGGGATAAAACTCAGGCTGCTTTCCGTATGGAAAGTGAATCATTTCCGGAACTAACTGCACGGGACGGTTCATATTCAAAAAAGGAATTCCGCGATTTCATTAAATATGCAGAATCGAAGGGGGTAGAGATAATACCGGAAATCGATTTCCCGGCGCACTCTCTTGCTTTTACACGTTATATTCCTGAAATAGGTTCGACTGACGACTTATACGGAAAGGATCATCTCGACCTGACTACTCCGAGAACATATGAATTTCTTGATACATTGCTTGCCGAGTATCTTTCAGGACCGGATCCTGTCTTTGCAGGACCAAGAATGCATATTGGAACAGATGAGTATTCCAATCGCGATTCAACAATAGTAGAATTGTTCCGAGGTCTGACAGACAGATATATTAAATATGTAGAATCGTTCGGAAAACAAGCCGTTGTCTGGGGTTCTCTAACTCATGCCAAGGGTGCGACAGATGTGAAGTCTGATGATGTTTTGATGTACAGTTGGTCGACGGGTTATGCCAATCCGGATGAAATGCTGGATGCGGGTTATAAACTCGTTTCAATTCCAGACGCATACGTCTACATAGTTCCTGAAGCTGGCTATTATTATAATTACCTAAATAATAAACTTATATACGACGAATGGTCGCCTGCTGTATTAGGACCAAAATTTGTCAAAGAAGATGGTGACCCACGTATTGAAGGCGGATTATTTGCCGTTTGGAATGACCATCCTAACAACGGAGTTACTGTAAAGGATATTCATCACCGTATTTTCAGTGCTCTTCCGGCAATGTCAGCAAAAACATGGAGCGGAAGCAAAGTTAGCATACCTTTTGAAGAATTCGATTCATTAGCCACCTCGATATCTGAAGCTCCCGGCGTGAATTATCTTGCACGTTTCAACACTAACGGTCAACCTATTCTGTCGATACCGAATTTAAAACCACTTTCAGAAACCGGTGTTCCCGAAATAGGATATGACTATGTGATTGAAATGGATATCGAAGGAGCCGATGAGTTACCCGGTACAAAATTGTTTGAAAGTCCCGATGCAATATTCTGGATCAGTGATCCGATCAGCGGTCAACTTGGATTCAGTCGTGAAGGTCATCTTGCAACTTTCCGTCAAGATGTACGTAAAGGGGATAAACTTCACATCCGTATCGAGGGAAACAACCGTAATACACGTTTGTTCGTAAACGGTAAACTCGTTGATGATCTGAATGTGCGACGTGTTAGCTATAATGGCAGTAACCGCACTATGGCACAGTCACGTACACTTGTTTTCCCCCTTGAAAAGACTGGCAACTTCAAGTCGAAGATCACGAATTTGAAAGTTGTACCTGTGAAGTAAGAGCAATCCACAGGTTATCATCCGGCGGAGTGGCACTGACATCAATGAGTTTGCCACTCACCGGATGTATAAACTTAATGCGCCGTGCCATCAGCGAAATACTTCCGTCAGGATTTGAGCGTCGATCACCATATTTCAAATCTCCTTTGATGGGACAACCGATGGAAGACAGCTGAACTCTTATCTGATGTTTACGACCTGTTTCGAGATGAATTTCCAATAGGTTATAATGGTCGCCGTGCGAAAGTACTTTATAAGTCAATGATGCCTCTTTGGCGCCTTTTGAAGGTTTCAGAGAGGCATATGATTTATTGTTACGTTCGACTGTAGTAATATAATGTGTCAGGTGTCCTTGTTCGGCTGGAGGAGTACCGCGAGTAATCGCCCAGTATGTTTTCTCAATCTCTCCATTACGGAACATTTCGTTAAGGCGAGTGAGAGCCTTCGACGTCTTTGCAAAAACTACGATCCCGCTTACCGGACGATCCAGACGGTGAACTACGCCTAAAAAAACATTTCCTGGTTTATTGTATTTTTCTTTAATCCAATCTTTGACAGTTTCGCTTAACGGAGTGTCACCGGTTTTATCAGCCTGAACTATTTCACCCGGATCCTTACGTACAATTATTATGTGGTTATCCTCGTAGAGTACTTCCATGCTCGAATATTTTATGCAAAAATACGAAATATTCACTATTTTTGCATAAAAAATGAGTATATGAACGAACCGCGTCCACTTTTGATGGTAAGTAATGATGACGGGGTAAACGCCAATGGTCTGAAGTTTCTTCTTAAGACTTTGGCTCCGATAGGTGATGTTATTGCAGTTGCTCCTACAGGTCCACAATCAGCCAAGTCATCGGCAATTACCGTAGAACAACCATTGCGAATTATTGAATATCCGGCTTATGACGGCGTTTCTGTACGTGCGGTCAACGGAACACCGGTGGATTGTGTAAAGCTTGGTTTACATGCTGTTGTTCCGCGGCGTCCGGATATTATGATCAGCGGCATTAACCATGGGTCGAATGCCGGTAATTCGGTAATATATTCCGGTACGATGGCAGCAGCCATGGAGGCGTGTATGGTTGGAATTCCGGCTATAGGGTTTTCCCTCCTGAATTTTGATCCAAATGCTGATTTCTCAGGTTGCAGGGAATTTGTTGAAAATATCACCAAGTCAGTTCTAAAATGTGGATTACCGGAAGGGGTATGTCTGAATGTAAATATTCCGGATTTATCTCACCCGGAAGGAATAAAAGTCGTGAGGAGCGCCCGCGGATATTGGACTGAAGAGTATGTGGAAATGAATGATCCGCATGGGCGTCCATTCTGGTGGTTGACAGGAAGATTCCATAATATCGAACCTGATAATCCGGAAACAGATGAATATTGGCTAAAACGGGGGTATGTTACCGTCGTACCTGTGAGAGTCGATCAATCTGCGCACGACTGTATAGATATTGTAAACGATATTTTTCAATAAAAAGACAAAAAAATGATCGAATATATTCGCGGACATGTGTCAGAACTCACTCCCGCAACCGTAACCATTGATGTTAACGGAATAGGTTATTTGCTGAACATATCTTTGGCAACCTTCACAGAACTTCAAGGGAAAGAAGATGCACTTCTATATGTACATGAAGCGATACGTGAAGATGCTTTTCAACTTTATGGATTTATAAATAATTCGGAGCGAAATCTTTTCAGACTGCTTATCGGTGTTTCAGGGGTCGGTGCTAATACAGCTCGAATGATCCTGTCGGCTTTAAGTACCTCCGATCTTGAACAGATCATTACCTCTAATGATATTAAGCGTTTGAAAACGGTTAAAGGAGTAGGGGCGAAAACAGCCGAACGTATTATAATTGATTTGCGCGACAAAATTAAGCCGAGTTCGGTAATAACGCTTCAGCAAGATATGCCGGCAGCCTCCGCAGCTTACGAAGAAGCTCTTACAGCACTCGTTGTACTTGGTTATGCACGCCCTCAAGCAAATAAGGCTCTAAAGAAAATTTTTGAAACCGACCCATCGATTAAAGTCGAAGGAGCGATCCGTAAGGCCCTTGCGATGCTTTGAGAAGCAATAAAAGAAGTGAGTTTCACGTTTTATTGTCGTATTCCGGACTATTCAGACTGTTTAGGTCGAAGACGACGATAAATGAGCTTTAAGAACCAATTCAATATAAATATAAACAGAAAGCGTATAGTCAGTATTACTGCTGCTTTCGTTGCGATAATAATAATAACACTGGCACTTATCAATAGTGCCGGTGCCCAATATCGTAATCCCCAGATAACCCCTCCAGCACCCTTTACTCCGATACCTTCCTTAGGATCAGTCGATTCCATATTACTTCCCGTTAGTAATACTGTTCCTCAGACAGCAGAACAACTTATGGAGGGGCAATTATCCATGGATCTTTCCACACCTTCCAATATCAGGACGGTTGTGGAGTTTGATCCTGCTACCGGTTATTATGTAATTCGAACCCGATTGGGAGATGTCGATATTGCAAGTCCGATCATTCTTTCGAGCGAACAATATAATAATTGGCAGACGCGTCAAGCAATGCAGCAATATTATTACGAACGAAATTCTGCATTAGTAAGGGGAGAAGCAGAGAAAGATCCTTTCAATGTTCTTGATATGAATTTCGCTTTAGGACCACTTGAGAAGATTTTCGGTCCCGGAGGTGTACGTCTTAAAACTCAAGGCTCTATTCAGATTTCAACCGGCATAAAAAGTAACAAAACCGATAATCCGGCTCTTTCTCTCACATCACGCCGCAAAACATATTTTGATTTCGATCAGAAAATTCAGGCAACCATCGCAGCATCGGTAGGTGACCGACTGAATTTCAACATGACTTATAATACTGACGCCACATTCGATTTCGATTCAAAAAATCTCAAACTTGCCTATGAAGGTAAAGAAGATGATATTGTAAAGAGTATCGAGGCGGGTAATGTAAGCATGACAACCGGATCCTCGCTTATCAGAGGGTCAACTGCACTTTTTGGTTTAAAAACTCAGCTTCAGTTCGGTAAACTCACTGCAACTGCTCTTGTATCACAACAGAATTCCGAGTCGCGCTCTGTAAACACCAAGGGTGGTGTACAGACCACTAAATATTCGATTAACGTTGATAATTACGATCAGAACCGTCATTACTATCTTGCTCATTATTTCCATGATAATTATGACAGATTTGCATCACGACTTCCATATGTAGCCTCCGGAATTCAGATAACCCGAATTGAGGTCTGGGTTACTAATAAAAGTGGCAACTATAATCAAAGCCGAAATATTGTGGCTTTTATGGATCTTGGCGAGAACAGTTCTCTGGCGAATAATTACTGGATACCTAATACCTCACTCCCTGTTCCGTCTAATCAATCGAACAATCTTCTTTCAACAATAAAGACTGAATATCCTGAAGCACGTAATATTAATAGCGTAACTCAGGCCCTTGCCCCTCTTGGTGCTTTTGGAATTGAAGGTGGAAAAGATTATGAGAAAGTAGAAAGCGCGCGACTGTTAAGTGAAAGTGAATACACGGTTAACAAGACTTTAGGGTATATATCAATCAAGAGTCAACTTAACAGTGATGAAGTGTTGGGTGTCGCTTTTGAATATACTTACAATGGTCAGGTATATCAGGTGGGAGAATTTTCATCTGATATAACGACAACCGATCAGTCGCTCTATGTAAAGATGCTTAAAAGTACCACAGTAGCGCCTCGGCTTCCGATGTGGAAGCTTATGATGAAAAATGTTTATTCACTCGGCGCCTACCAGGTTCAAAAGACAAATTTCAAACTGAATATTAAATATTTGAGCGATACCACGGGTACGGAAATTAATTATCTACCGGTGCCCGGGATAAGCAATCAGTCATTACTGCAGGTAATGAATCTTGACCGTCTGGATTCAAATGAGGAAAGTAATTCCGATGGTTTTTTTGATTTCCTTGAAGGTTATACCATCATAGCAAGCAGTGGAAAGATAATATTCCCGGTTGTAGAACCTTTCGGTAAACATCTTGCTGAGAAAATCGGGAATCCGACTATTGCCGAACAATATGTTTATCAGCAACTATACGATTCGACTCTTGTCGTAGCACGACAATTTGCCGACAAGAACAAGTTTGTCCTGACCGGAGAATATCAGGCATCGTCAGGTGCGCAGATCCGGCTAAATGCAATGAATGTTCCGAGAGGCTCTGTTGTAGTGACAGCCGGAGGTATCAGACTCGTTGAAAATAGTGATTATACTGTTGATTACTCGATGGGTATTGTCACCATTACGAATCAGAGTATCATTGATTCAGGACAAAATGTTAGCGTAACACTGGAGAATCAGTCTTTGTATAGCACCCAACGGAAATCATTGCTTGGACTTGATCTTCAATATAAATTTAATCCCGATTTCCAGATAGGAGGAACCATAATGCACTTCTCGGAAAAGGCGCTTACTGAAAAAGTGAATATCGGAGATGAAGTAGTCAATAACACCATGTGGGGTCTGAATTTTAATTACCAGACAGATTTCATGTGGCTGACAAATCTTCTTAATAAGATACCTACTGTTCGCTCCACCGCACCATCGCGCTTTTCGATACAAGGTGAATTCGCTCAGCTGGTTCCACACAATCAGAAAGCTGGCTCCAACCGTGGTTCCTCATTCATAGATGATTTCGAATCGGCTCAGACCGGAATCGATCTACGTTCACCATATTCATGGTTCCTTGCTTCTACCCCTTATGACAATTCTCCGGGTGCATTGTTTCCGGAAGCAGCTTTAAGCAATAATGTTGACTATGGAAAAAACAGAGCATTGCTCAACTGGTATTATATCGACCGACTCTTTACCCAACGTAATTCATCGCTCGCTCCGGGTTATATAAAAAGTGACCTTAAGCAGCTTTCAAACCCATATGTTCGAGAGGTTACAAGTTATGAGATTTTTCCCGGCAGACAACTTACCTATGGAGAATCTTCCACTATACAGACATTGAATCTTTCATTTTATCCCACTGAACGTGGACCGTATAATCTTGATGCTGTCAATATTGATGAGACTGGTGCGTTGCTTAATCCGGAAAAACGCTGGGGTGGAATAATGCGAAGACTTGATAATACAAATTTTGAGCAGTCAAATATTGAATATATCCAGTTCTGGCTGATGAATCCTTTCCTTGACAAAGAGAATCCCAACTATGAAGGCGGCGATCTTTATTTCAATTTTGGAGAAATCAGTGAAGATATTCTGAAAGATGGTCTCAAAAGTTATGAGAACGGCGTGCCTGTTGACGGAAATGACCAGTTTATGCAGAGTACTGTGTGGGGACATGTGTCTTCGCAGAATTCTCTGACATACGCATTCGATAATAATTCTACCGCCCGTCCTTTACAGGATGTTGGTCTCGACGGTTTGAAGAATGACGATGAATTTATTTTTGACTCGTACCAAAATTATCTGGAAGCATTACGTCTGAAACTATCGCCTGTTCGTATTGAAGAGATGATGGCAGACAAGTTCTCTCCCTTCAATGACCCGGCAGGTGACAATTACCATTTCTATCGAGGCTATGATTATGATGAAGAAAGGCTTGGAATCCTTGAACGTTATAAACGCTATAATGGTGTGGAAGGTAATTCACTTTCACCGGAAGACGCTACCGATCCCCTTTATCAGTCATCGCGTTCTTTACCGGATGTGGAGGATATTAATCAGGATAATACCCTTAACGAGTATGAACGCTATTTCCAATATCATGTTTCTATCCGTCCGGAGGATTTTGAAGTCGGTCGAAACTATATTACGGATAAGCAAGTTTCAATGGTTCGTACACGAGACGGTCAAGATCAGGAAGTAGAATGGTTTCAATTCAAAATTCCGCTTGATGATTATGAAAAGGTAGTAGGATCGATAAATGATTTTTCAACTATACGTTTCGCCCGTATATTCATGACGGGATTCAAGAGTGTCACTCATTTGCGCTTTGCCACACTGGAACTTGTGCGTGGCGAATGGCGGCCTTATGATTTCAATCTAAATTCGCGCGGTGATACACCTGCTGAAGGACAGCTGGATGTGTCGGTTGTGAATATTGAGGAAAATTCAGGACGTCAGCCGGTAAATTATGTGTTGCCTCCCGGTGTAACGCGTATCAGCGATCCCGGTCAGCAACAGATAGTACAGCTCAACGAGCAATCGCTTTCAATGAAGGTTACCGATCTGAACGCCGGAGATGCGAGAGCAGTCTACAGAAATACCCAACAGGATTTCCGTAACTATAAACGACTCCAGATGTGGATTCATGCGGAGGCATTAATCGATAATACGACAGCGTTACGTTCCGGTGAACTCTCACTTTTCATACGTCTTGGCTCAGACGTCAAGAATAACTATTACGAATATGAAATTCCGCTTACCCTTACACCTCCGGGTAAGTATTCCGACGATACACAAGACCGGTACATGGTTTGGCCTAAAGAGAATTTTATGGATTTTGCTTTCCAGTCGCTTGTTGAACTCAAGGAAGAACGTAACCGTGCGAAACGTAATGGTGATTCCGGTGTAGGTTTTGCGACGTTATTTACCGGGCGAGATCCTCAAAATGAGCGAAATCGGATGGCGGTTATCGGAAATCCATCACTTAGTGATGTGCGCGTAATGCTTGTAGGCGTACGTAATAATTCTGCAACCGTAAAGAATGGTGTCGTTTGGGTCAATGAAATGAAGGTTACTGATTTTAATAACGATGGAGGGTGGGCAGCTCATGTCACGGCAAATCTCGCTATGTCGGATATAGCCAATCTAAACTTTGATGTTCAGCGTGAAACAGCAGGTTTCGGTGGTGTCGATCAGGCTCTCAATGATCGTCGCATGGATGATTACGAACGATTTAATTTTTCTGTGCAGGCTGATGTAGGGAAGATAATGCCGGCGGCAGCCAAATTACGTGCCCCCGTATTTTATTCTATCTCCCGCGAAAAAACCTCACCCAAATACAATCCTCTTGATCAGGATGTACTTCTTTCAAAAGCTCTTGAAGATGTTTCAACCAGACAGGAGAAAGACTCAATAAAGAGTTTTGCATTGGATCAGGCTCAATCGCAGAGTTTCTCCATATCAGGTTTGAATTTTGATGTACGCTCAAAGAATCCCATGCCATGGGATCCTGCTAATTTTACACTTAATTTCTCGTTCAACAAACAGCATAAGAGCGATCCTACTACAGAATATGAAAATGCAAACGATTATCGCGGAAGTCTACAATACACGTACACTCCTTATATCAAAGGTTTGAAGCCATTCGGTAAGTTAAAGAGTAATAATAAGAACGCGAGATTTTTGAAGGACTGGGAATTACAGTGGTTACCTAATTCTATCTCCTTTCTGACTAACATGTCACGTTACTACTTTGAACAACAAACCCGTTCGGAAACAGATGCTATGTTCCAGCTTCCGGTTGCTGTTAGTAAGAATTTCCTTTGGGACCGACAGTTAGCAATTACTTGGAATATTACAAAAACGCTGAATTTCTCGTTTAATTCAAATACTTCCGCACGTGTGGAAGAACCCGCCGGAGCAGTAAACCGTAAGTTATTTCCGGATGAATATAAAGAATGGAAAGATTCGATTATTCATTCTTTAAGACACCTTGGAACTCCATGGGCTTACAACCAGACATTCACCGGCAGTTATAAAGCTCCGTTCAGTCGAATTACATTCCTTGACTATCTCACGGCTAATGTAAGTTATAACGCTACATACCGTTGGGACAGGGGTGCAACAGTTGATGGCGAACGTTTAGGAAATACGATAACAGGTCAGTCGTCCTGGAATGCGGATGGTCGTATTAACTTTGAAACCTTATATAATAAATGGAGCTTCCTCAAGGAAGTTAATCAGCGATTCTCATCGAAATCAAAAAGTATTACAAGCCGTGGTAAAAACAATCGCACGAATAACGGCTCGACAGGTACCGGTGGAACTAACAAACCGAAAACAAAGAAATTTGAAAGGACATTGAAACTCAGTCCCGATTCCGGAGTGGTAATAACACATAATCTCAGAACAAAAAAGATAAAAATTGTTGCATCTACTGTTGGAGACAGCCTGCATCCGGGTCATAATTTCCCTATCAAAACAAAGATAATCGATCAAAATAAAGTGAGGATTCTGACTCAAGGCGATGAAACATTGAAATTCGTTATCACGGAAACCGCACCTAATGAAAGAGGATTGTTGTATGATATTGCCAGCTATTCAGCAAGAGTTCTCATGATGCCCAGAAGTGCTTCGATCCGTTGGCGCAAAACTCAGTCATTGTCTCTGCCACTTTTTAGACCTGATATCGGAAGTATTTTCGGGCAGGGGCTTGGTGACGGTCCTATGGCACCGGGGCTTGATTTTGCATTTGGATTTGTGGGCGAAGACTATGTGAATAAAGCGCTTGAAAAAGGCTGGTTAATGACCAATAACGGACAGACATCGCCTTTTGTGTTTTCACGTACAAATGAACTTAATTTAGAATTACAACTCGAACCAATTAAAGGTCTGAAAATAGTGTTTACTGCCAATCGAACTGACAACCGTACAAAACAAGTACAGTTCATGTATGATAATATGCCAGTTTCTCTGGGCGGTAACTATACAAAAACTCACTGTGCACTTCTTTCGGCACTCCGTTCAAGTAGCGCTGATAATGGCTACTATAGTAAAACGTTCGCACAGTTCCTTGAAAATATCCCGGTAATAGCCAATCGTCTGGAGATGCAATATGCCGACACACGCTATCCGATGGGAGGTTTCATGAGTGGCAATCCCAACGCCGGTCAGCCATTTAATCCTTCCGTTGGAACAGTTAGTCCAACTGGAAGTGATGTGCTAATACCGGCATTTATTTCAGCATATACCGGTACGAATGTTGAGAAACAGTATCTCGATCCCTTCCCTTCGTTTTCAGAAGTACTACCGAACTGGCGTGTAACATATGATGGCTTGATTCAACTGGGTAGAATGGGTGATATTTTCAAAACATTCACATTGACACATGCTTATCAGTGTACGTATAGTGTAGGTAGCTACTCAAGTTATCTCAACTGGCTGGGTGTACATGATAATTTCGGATTTACTCTTGATGAACTCACCGGGCAACCCATTCCTTCCTCTCCTTTCAATATCTCCTCTGTTGCCATTACCGAAAAATTTGCTCCGTTAATAGGAGTGTCGGCAACTATGAAGAATGATGTGACTTTCAATGCCGAATTCCGTGATCAGCGAACACTTACACTCAATACATCCGCAGGTCAGGTTGTGGAATCCACTACTCGTGGCATCACAGCAGGTCTCGGTTATAAAATGGTAGGTTTTAATACGGTTCTTAAGATGAAGGGGTCACAGAGTGGTGTCAGCAACGACCTTACAGTAAAAGGTGATTTCAGTTATCAACTTACACAGGCACTGATCCGAAGAATAGAATCGGATTATACCCAGGCTACATCCGGAGCTCGTACCTTGAATTTCCATCTCACGGCTAATTATGTACTCTCTA
The DNA here is from genome assembly GCA_964555405.1 of uncultured Bacteroides sp. Lineage (GTDB taxonomy): Bacteria > Bacteroidota > Bacteroidia > Bacteroidales > Muribaculaceae > Paramuribaculum. The sequence goes on along the minus strand of CAZKSF010000008.1, from coordinate 32,476 downwards.
AAGCCATGACAGTCGGCATGTTCTTTGAACATCAGATAAACACCCCTATTGTTTCATCTAATTCATATCCGACAAGCAACTCGGCGTACGGAATGACCCTCAATATATCATTGGCACGATAATCACTGTAAACTCTTTTTATTTATGGCAAGTTTTCTTCAAGTAAAGGATATGACAAAAAGTGTAGGAGATAGAATGCTGTTTGCCGATGTCACTTTCGGTGTAAACGAGGGTGACAAAATCGGTATCATTGCAAAAAATGGAACCGGAAAATCTACTATGCTGAATATTCTTGCAGGAAATGGTTCCGCTGACTCAGGAGAAGTGGTTTATGCAGACGGAATACGTGTCGGATACCTTGAACAGACACCGGTTTTTAAATCCGATGACTTAACGGTGATTGAAGCATGCCTTCAAGATTCGGGAACTGTTTCAGAGGTAATCTCACAATATGAAAATGCCATTTTGTCCGGTGATGAGAAACGGATTTCAGATGCTATTCAAAAGATGGATGCATGTGGAGCTTGGGATTTTGAGGATCGGATGCGACAACTCCTGACACAACTTAGAATTACGGATTTTGATCAGAGAGTCGGTCAGATGTCCGGTGGCCAGCTTAAGCGGATTGCTCTTGCAAAGGTTATTCTCGGAAATCCCGACCTTCTTATACTTGACGAACCTACCAATCATCTGGATATTGAAGTCATCGAATGGCTCGAACAATATTTAACCCGTTCCAGAGTGACTTTGCTTATGGTAACTCATGACCGGTATTTCCTTGATCGCGTCTGTCGCACAATTATCGAGATAGACCGACAGCAGACCTTTACTTACGATGGAAATTATGATTACTATCTGCGGCGTCGCGCTGAACGTATTGAAGCAATGTCTGCAGAGCTCGCTAAAGTTAAGAATACATTACGTAAGGAGCAGGAGTGGATGCGTAGACAGCCTCAGGCACGTGCAGGAAAAGCGAAATACAGGATAGATGCGTTTTATGATCTTAAAGAACGGTCGAAGATTGATCTCAGGGAACGTAATGTCGATCTTAAAGGGGAATCATCTTATATAGGGTCAAAAATATTTGAAGCTGAACATATTTCAAAAAGATTCGGAAACAAGATAATCCTTGATGATTTCAACTATATTTTTGCCCGTTATGAAAAACTTGGAATCGTAGGTCATAATGGTGTAGGAAAGTCAACCTTTATCAAAATGCTTCAGGGTATCCTTCCTGCCGACTCCGGCTCATGGAATATCGGAGAAACAGTACGGTTCGGATATTATAGTCAGGATGGTATTGACTTCCGGCAGGACGACAAAGTTATAGATGCAATTACACGTATTGCAGAAGAAGTGACTCTTGTCGATCATGGAGAAAAACATTATTCTCCGATGCAATTTCTGCAAAGATTTCTTTTTTCACCGGCTGATCAACAAAAGTATATTTCAACTTTGAGTGGTGGTGAAAGATGTAGACTGCATCTCGCATCAGTACTTATGACTCAACCTAATTTCCTGATTCTCGATGAACCAACGAACGATCTTGATATTGTGACATTGGGTATACTTGAGGATTATCTTAAGGATTTCAAGGGTTGTCTGATTGTGATTTCACACGACCGGTTTTTCCTCGACTCAATAGTAGATCATCTTTTTGTTATGGAAGGAAACGGTGTTATAAAAGATTTCCCCGGGAATTATAGTGAATGGCGTGAATTCACTGAACAACAGGTAAAACAGGCAGCGGTTGAAGTCAAAGTGGCTGATGATAATAAATCGGAGAATAGGGGAGAAAGACGGAAAACTGTCGAGAACAAACCTGCCAAAATGTCATTCAAAGAAAAACGAGAATTTGAGCAGCTGACAGAACGTATGAACGAACTGAACAACCGCATTGGACAAATTGAAGCTTTGTTTAATAGTGGAGAGGTAATAGAAGACACTGTTGCCTTATCGAGTGAATACTCAAATTTAAAAGAAGAACTCGATGAGGTTGAGATGCGTTGGCTCGAACTATCGGAACGGGAGTAAACAAAGTAAGTCTGTCTAAACATAGTAATTGACAGTATTCAACTACAGAGTTTAAACAGACTTACAAAACCTAACGTGTATTATTTGTAAAGAAATCTACGGATAGAGCGCTTGGGAGTTTTTTCAAATTCCTCGTGTCTCAATTCCATTTTGCTTACTTGGGAATATGAGGGAATCTCTTTGTTCAGTTGCTTAAGATTATTGTCCATAATTGTCTTAAGTTCTTCTTCGGATATACCTTGTTTCGAAGCATTTTCGAAGTCAGGAACTACAAGTGCAACTAATTTCCCATCTCTTTCTACAATAAGTGACTCATTCACATAAGGCAGATTGTTGAGAATCTGTTCTATTTCCTCCGGATATATATTTTGACCGGAGGGCCCCAGAATCATATTTTTATCGCGACCACGTATGTAAACATAGTTATCTGCATCTATACAACCCATGTCGCCTGTATTCAACCACCCCTCTTTATCAAGTGCCGATGCGGTTGCTTCTTCATTCTTATAGTATCCGGTCATTACATTGTCACCTTTAACAAATATTACCCCGGGAACAGATGCCGGATCGGAAGATTCGACACGGGCCTCCATGCGGTCGACAACCTTACCGCAGCTTCCCGGACGAGTGCTATCCCATTGCGCATATGCGATTAACGGTGCACATTCGGTCATACCATAACCTACAGTGAACGGAAAATCAATCCTACGGAGGAATGTTTCGACTTCCTTATTCAGAGGTGCGCCACCGATTATAAACTGAACCATATTACCTCCGAAAGCCTGACTAAGCTGTTCCTTTACTTTTGCAAGTAATTTATCATCAATAAACGGAACATGCATAAGTAATCGCATTAAAGGTTTTTCAAGCAGAGGGAATACCCGCGTACGAATAATCTTTTCAAGTATCAGAGGCACTCCCACTATCTGTTTGGGACGCACTTTAGCGAACGCGTCCAAGAGGACATTTGGCGAGGGCGGACGGGAAATGAAATTAATATGACATCCTTTGGATATCGGTAATAATAATTCCACAACCAATCCGAACATATGAGCCATAGGAAGCATCATAACGACATTATCCCCCGCCTTAAGATAGGGTGTGCCATCAATAGCGAACCGTAGATTAGACCACATAGCTCTTTCAGGAAGCATGACTCCCTTAGGTGACCCGGTTGAACCGGACGTATAGCTAATTAATACGAGTTCCTCAGGCGAAGCTGGTGTATAAAACACCACATCTTCGGGAGTAAAACGATCGGGATATTTTTCTCCAAACAATTCGTTAAGATGGTGCCGTGCTTTTTCAAGGGATTTATTCCGTGAGAAAGATAATGAGTAGTCGCTACTGACAAGAATACCGGTCAAAGAAGGCATTCTTTCAGCGTCAATCTTTTCAATTGTGGAGTGGTCAGCAATAAGCAGTTTTGAATCACTATGATCCACTAACGACTGAATACTGTCCGGGGTGAAGTCATGAAGAAGCGGCACTACCACAGCTCCATATGCAATTGTTGCAAGTAAAGCTACACCGAGATGTGTGGAATTCTTGCCGCATAGTGCGATCTTATCTCCCGGTTTGATACCGGCTTCTTCGAAAAGAATATGAAGTTTCGCAATTTTCCGCGCTACGTCACGGTACTGAAGTGATATTCCTCCAAGGTCGGTCATGGCAAGGTCGTTCCAATTTTTTCTTACTGACTGTTCCAGTAATTTTGCCATTGATTCTGTAGTATTCTTATCCATAATTTTTTAATCTTGAAAGTAAATAGGAAGACAGCGCTGCAGATAGCCTCTTGCTTCTTCCCAAGATATATAAAGTGATTCTGAACCCGGTATGAGTGGGATAGGATATTCGTTGAGGTCAACTCGTAGATAAAAACGATCTTGGGGACCACGAAAAAGTTTTAGTTGAATATTGGCTGCCATAGGTACTATGTCAAAATCACACCAATGTAATCCGACTGTGTCGAAATAATTAGTAAGATAGTAGCATCCTTTCAAACGCATTAAAGAAAGGAGTGGCATAAGTGTTTCTGCGTGTCCAAATCTCAAATCAACAGTACTATGTTTTTTCCCGTTCTCGATATCGCTTATTGTAGAGTCAATCGTTTTTATCAGATTCTGTATAAGTTGCGCCGCATCTTCCATAGGAGCTGAAGAGAGTACATTGCAGGAATAAAGCAGATAATGCCTCATGTTGGCGCATGCCCACAATGAATTAAGTTGTTCCAATGTAAAGAATTCCCTCATATTAAATGGCATGCCCATTGCTGCCGAAGAAGCAAGCATGGAATAAATCGCCATAGTGACATCTCCCGCCTCGTTCTTGGTTATGGTATAAGAAGGCAAGATGAATTTTTTAAGTGATTCTACCGGAATGTTTTTATCCCGGAAATCCTTTAATGCCTGACGCCATGCATCCCCTTCGGCAAATTCTTTATAATCTGTATTTATATCGAAAAATCGAAGCAGTTCGGAATAATCACGACCGGAACCTGCTGAAATTTCAACATTATTATTCAGACGTGAAAGCTGATGTAAAAATGAATACATACTCATTATACACCTTGGAGCATAGCTTGAAATAGCTGAAATAGATTCCCCTTTGAATAATTGGGGATAAGCATGAAACATTCTTGATGCAATGCCCCGCTGTTCGGCTATTCCAAGTGAATCGAGTGCGCCCCAGTGACCGATGGAAGCCTTTTTAATTTTGCCGGCTATCTTGAGAATTTTCTTACCATCGTTTGTTAGAGCACCTGCAGAATCGGCTGATTCAAAGACTGAAATTACTAAATCAATGTTTTTTGCTGAGGAAGGATAACGCGCACCATGTCTACCGACATGATTAATAAAAACAGGTGTCAAAGTATCGGGATATTCAAATACTTGATCAGGAGCCTGATATGGTAACGACGATCCGAGACACTGATCAGCTGTGTAATGCGTCGCTGTAGGATCGATAGCCGAAGCATTAATGCTGATGAATGTCATGAAACTTGCAATAACGGAAGCCCGTATGGTTTGGCTTTTTATTTTCATAAGATAGCACCCAAATTTTTTTATTATCTTTGTCTCTTCAAAGTTAACAAATAAAACTATGAAATTGATTGATGAAATTCGTAAACTTATCCAAAATAATGAATTTTCTGAAGCATTGAGGAAAATGAATTCTGCTCTTGAGGTAGATATGCAGCCAAAAGAGGAGGCTGGAATTCTATTTGAGAGAGGAAAACTGTTTTGGAAAATCGGGAACCGGCAGGCTGCGATGTGCGATTATCTAAAAGCAGCGGAGCTGGACGAGAATAGTCCGGCAAATCAGGCTTTAGAACATGCGCGTGAGATTGAAAGTTTTTTTAATCCGGATTTGTTAAATCCATAATTAAAGATATAAACGTAATAAGAGCCCGTAAGTCGTAAATTGTACTTACGGGCTCTTATTACGTTTATCAATTACTAAATTCAGAGCATACTGACAGAACGGCGTATAAATTCATTCAACTCAGAGCCACGAAGCAAACCGTTAGCAAGGAGTGCAAGATCAATACACTGTGCAGCGAGTTTAGCTGTATCGGCATATTTATCAATGAGCGATTTCATTTCTGCACGAGCGGCAGAAGCAGCTTCCTCATTTGATTTAATCTCTGATTTTTGTTCATCGGTAAGTTTCGAATGATCAGGCTGAGCATCGTTCACTGCTTTAATTGCTTCATTAGCCTTGTCTACTTTATCGAGTACAGGTTGAACCTCGGGGGCAAGATTTGAGTCAGCTTCACTTAAAATACGTTTAACCACAGGAGATTCGGTATTTACTACAAGATTGTAGCTGTCGGGGAGTTCACCGTAGAATGACATACCCGGTTGCATTGCAGCCATTTCTTTCATTCGACGCATGTACTCATTTTGAGTAATGAGAACCGGATTTGATTCGGGCTTCAAAGCTTCGAAAGAAACCATGAATTCAGCCTTATCTACTTTAGGTGTAAGGTGCCGGAAAATCTCGGTCAGCATTTCCCTTTGAACAGGTGTAAGATCAACAGAGGGCTTGTCTTCTTTAGATATAAGAGAATCTATAGTTCCGGAATCGACGCGAACCCAACGAGATTTTTCGATTTTGTTTTCAAGCATACCGATAAAATGACTGTCAAGCTGTCCATCCATTACCAATACACTATACCCATGATCTTTCGCATCCTGGATGTAAGAATATTGCGACACCGGATCAGTGGTGTAAATATAAACTACATCACCTTCTTTATCTGTCTGATTACCTTCAATTAGTGTACGATATTCCTCAAGAGTGTAATATTTGCCCTCCGCATCTTTAACAAGGACAAATTTCATTGCCGCATCACGGAATTTGTCATCAGTGAGCATGCCATACTCAATGAAAATTTTAATATCGTCCCACTTAGCTTCAAAATCAGCGCGGTCATTCTTGAAAATATCTTCAAGTCTTGCTGCTACTTTCTTGGTGATATAACCCGAAATCTTCTTTACAGCAGTATCGCTTTGCAAATAGCTTCGTGATACGTTAAGCGGAATATCAGGCGAGTCAATAACACCCTGCAACAACATCATGAATTCCGGAACAACTCCTTCTACAGAATCCGTTACAAAAACCTGATTGCAATACAGTTGTATACGATTCTTAGTAACTTCGAAATTATTCTTGATTTTGGGGAAGAAAAGAATACCGGTGAGGGTAAACGGATAATCAACATTCAGGTGAATCCAGAACAAAGGATCTTCCTGACCGGGATATAATTCTCTGTAGAATGTCTTGTAATCTTCATCAGTAAGATCCGCAGGCTTACGGGTCCAAAGCGGTTCAGTACTGTTTACAACGTTATCACGATCGGTATCTACATAAGCGCCATCCTTCCATTCTTTTTCCTTTCCGGAAATAACCGGAATCGGAAGGAAGCGACAATATTTCTTCAAAAGAGTATCAATTCGAGATTGCTCAAGAAATTCTTTACTATCGTCATCAATCCAAAGGACTATATCAGTACCACGCTCAGCTTTTTCGGTGGGTTCCATAGTGTATTCAGGCGAACCATCGCATTCCCAACGAATAGCTTCAGCTCCCTCTTTATACGATAAGGAACGAATCTCTACTTTTTTGGCTACCATGAAGGCTGAATAGAATCCGAGACCGAAATGTCCAATAATAGAATTTGCAGAATCTTTATATTTTGTCAAAAATTCCTCTGCACCCGAAAATGCAATTTGATTGATATATCGGTCAACATCCTCAGCAGTCATACCGATTCCATGGTCAGAAACGGTCAACGTTCCCGCTTCTTTATCAATCGTAACGGACACTCTAAGATCGCCTACTTCACCTTTATACTCACCGAAAGATGACAGAGTCCGTAATTTCTGAGAGGCATCCACTGCATTTGAAACAAGCTCGCGGAGGAAAATCTCATGGTCACTATAAAGAAATTTTTTGATTACCGGAAAGATATTCTCGGTAGTTACACCAATTTTTCCTGTTTGTGTACTCATGTTATATTTTGTTTAAGAAGTTATTGTTATATCTGTATGTATAACAAATCAGCAAAAAAAATGCCACATCTGAGATGTGACATTTTTTCATTTCAAATGATGAAAGTTTAGCTTTCAGAAGTTTGATCATCCGACTTTTCGTCAGATTTTGGTTGGGAATCGACAGATTTAGTTATGACACCGGTTTCTTTGTCAAAACCTATCGTGATATGATCACCCGGCTTAAGGGTCGAATCAAGAATGAGTTCAGCGAGTTCATCTTCGAGATACTTCTGTATAGCGCGCTTGAGCGGACGTGCTCCAAATTGAGCGTCATACCCCTTGTCAGCTATGAAATTCTTCGCATCCTCGGTGATTGTAAGTGTAAAGCCGAGATCAGCAAGACGTCGATAGAAACCTGCAAGTTCTATATCTATGATACGGAATATCGCATCACGATCAAGACCGTCGAACATTATTATATCATCGATACGATTGAGGAATTCAGGCGAAAAAGCTTTATGGAGTGCCTTTTGAAGAACTCCATGAGAGTATTCCTTGTCAATCTGAGGAGCAGCAAAACCGATTCCCGAACCAAAATCTTTCAACTGTCTTGTACCGATGTTGGATGTCATAATAATGATCGTATTCTTAAAATCAATATGGCGACCGAGACTGTCTGTCAGACGACCTTCATCCATGACCTGCAAAAGCAGATTAAACACATCGGGATGCGCTTTCTCTATCTCGTCAAGAAGCACAACTGAATATGGTCGGCGACGAACCTGTTCGGTGAGCTGACCGCCTTCTTCATATCCGACATATCCCGGAGGAGCTCCCACCAGACGTGACACCGTAAATTTCTCCATATACTCGCTCATGTCAACACGGATAAGGGTATCCGACGAATCAAACAGATATTCTGCAAGCTTCTTTGCGAGATGTGTTTTACCCACTCCCGTAGGACCAAGGAACATGAATGTCCCTATCGGTTTGTTAGGATCCTTCAGACCGACTCTGTTACGTTGAATTGCTTTTACGATTTTGTCAATGGCAGTATCCTGACCAATGATTTCAGCTTTAAGCTTAGGTCCCATTGAACGGAGACGTAGACCTTCTGCCTGAGCAATACGTTGAACGGGAACTCCCGTCATCATAGCAACTACCTCGGCAACATTTACTTCGTCAACTGTTTCCCGTTCTTCATTAAGGCGTTTTTCCCAATTGTCCTTGGCAGTCACTAATTCGGCACGGAGCTTCTGTTCTTCATCGCGGTATGCAGCCGCACGCTCAAAATTCTGAGCCGTTACAGCTTTCATTTTGTTGGATGTAGCCTGTTCAATGGATGCCTCAAGTGCTTCTATTTCTTTCGGAACAATAATATTAGTGATGTGTACGCGAGAACCGGCTTCATCCATGGCATCGATGGCTTTGTCGGGGAAATTACGGTCGGAAATATATCTACCTGTCAATTTTACACATGCTTGAAGCGCTTCCGGAGTATAAATAACATTATGATGAGATTCGTACTTATCCTTAATGTTATTCAAAATCTGTAAGGTCTCCTCCGGAGAGGTAGGCTCAACCATTACTTTCTGGAAACGCCTTTCAAGAGCCCCGTCCTTTTCGATGTTGACCCTATATTCGTCAAGTGTAGTAGCACCAATACACTGAATTTCGCCTCTTGCAAGAGCGGGCTTAAGCAGATTGGCGGCATCCATGGATCCCGCTGCATTTCCGGCACCTACAATTGTGTGTAACTCATCAATAAAGAGAATTACATCTTTATTTTTAGCGAGTTCATTAAGTATCGATTTAATACGCTCCTCAAATTGTCCACGATATTTTGTACCGGCAACGAGAGAAGCCATATCCAAGGACACAAGACGTTTGCCGAAAAGTACTCTGGAAACTTTTCGTTGTACTATACGTAAAGCGAGACCTTCTACAATAGCAGATTTTCCTACACCAGGCTCACCGATAAGAACAGGATTGTTCTTTTTTCGACGACTAAGAATTTGTGCCAGACGTTCAATTTCAACTTCTCTGCCTACAACCGGGTCAAGCCGACCTTCTTCCGCCGCCCTTGTCATATCATTCCCATACTTGTCAAGCATAGGAGTTGACCCATTAGAAGAAACATTTGCCGATGCAGATTGTCGTCTCTGGTTTCCTGAGGATGCACCAGCTTCGTCTGCCGATGCCAGAGGCGTTTCACTTTCCTCATCCTCATATTCCTCAGAATCGCTATCATCATTAGAATATGACTGATCATCACGAGATTTATCATTTACAGGAGCGAGCAGACGGAACAAAGCATCATAAGTTACACCGGATTGACGGAAGCGATCCATAAATGCCGACTGTTGAAGGTCAGAGTCATGGAAGATGGCAAGAAGCAAGTGTACAGTATCGATAATGTCTGATTTGAGTAAACGTGCTTCCAGAACGCTGAGTTTAATCAGCCTGTTCGCCTTATCGCTGACCGAAATCTGCGATTCGTCAATTGAACTTTTAGGCATCGAATTCAGACCATTCTCAAAAATTATACGGTCAAGAGCACTACGTAAATCTGTTCCGGACATTTTCGTCGAAGCCCGGTCAATCAATTGCAGACAGCGTCCCGACGACTCGTAGAGTAACGATAGTAAAAGGTGCTCAGGTTGAATAACCGGAGTATTATGCCTGACAGCCTCCTGATGACTGTCGGCGAGAGTTTTTTTCAATTCTTTTGAAAAATTGGTGTTCATCATCAAATCCAAATTATTTCCAAAGCAAGACGCAAGAGATAATCTATGATCCATACTTTGGAATTCAAAGTTACGACTAAAATCGAAATTACATACTCTATATGACAATAATTATGCCAAAATATCAATGTCAGCATTCATTTTACAAAATTTGACATAGCGTAGAATTAAATTACGGTAGTTTGAGAAAAAATGCGTATCTTTGTATGATTTTTAGTGCACGAGTACCGCTCGGTATAAGGGCTACGACAAAGTATTTAAGATTAAAATAAAGAAGAAATGCAGGAAGACGAGACGACTGTCGTTGAGAATGAAGGCGGAGACCGCATTCTCAAAATCGATATCGGAAACGAGATGCGTTCGGCTTACATCGATTATTCGATGTCGGTCATTGTGTCACGAGCTTTACCCGATGTACGCGACGGCATGAAGCCCGTTCATCGCCGCGTTTTGTACGGCATGAACGAGATGGGCAACACTTCTAAACATCCCCACAAGAAATCCGCCAATTGTGTTGGCGAGGTTATGGGTAAATACCATCCTCATGGCGATTCATCGATTTATGGAACAGTAACCAGAATGGCTCAGGATTGGGCACTACGTTACACACTTGTTGATGGTCATGGAAATTTCGGATCAATTGACGGAGACGCTCCGGCAGCAATGCGTTATACTGAAGTAAGACTTCAGCGTATTGGTGAAGAGATGCTCAGCGATATCGATGAAGATACAGTGGATTTCCAACCTAATTATGACAATTCCCGTCAGGAACCTACAGTTCTTCCTACCCGTTTCCCCAATTTGCTTGTCAATGGTGCAGCCGGTATTGCCGTAGGTATGGCAACAAATATGCCTCCTCACAACATGACGGAAGCAATCAATGCTTCAATTGCGTTGTTGGAAAATCCGGACATCACCATCGATGAACTCATGAAGCATATTACAGCACCTGATTTCCCTACAGGAGGTATCATTCAGGGTTATGCAGGTGTAAAGGAAGCTTTTGAAACCGGTCGCGGACGCATAATAATTAGAGCTAAGGCTGAAATTGAAAGTGTTGATAATCATGACAACATCGTTGTAACGGAGATACCATATAATGTCAACAGACGCGAGTTGATTGACAGCATAAAGAATCTTGTCAATGAAAAGAAGATTGATGGTATCAACAATGTGAACGACGAGAGTGATTATGAAGGCATGCGCATTGTTATTCATCTTAAGAGTGATGCCAATTCCAATGTGGTCCTAAATAAACTTTTCAAGATGACTCAATTACAGTCATCTTTCAGTGTCAACAATGTCGCTCTTGTTGACGGACGTCCTAAAACACTGAATCTCAAAGAACTTCTAAAAGCATTTATAGATCACAGACACGATGTCGTTATCCGTCGCTCAAAGTTCCGTCTTGCCAAAGCTAAAGAACGCGCCCATATTCTCGAAGGATTAATCATTGCTTCACAGAATATTGATGAAGTTATTCAGATTATTAAGGCGTCACCATCAACTGAAGCAGCACGTAACGAACTATCGATTCGATTCGGTTTGTCTGAACCGCAGACCGGTGCAATTGTTGAAATGCGTCTCCGACAGCTTACCGGACTTGAACAGGATAAGCTGAACGGTGAATATGATGATCTTGAAAAAACAATAGCTCAACTCGAACTCATATTGTCTGATGAGAGCGAGTGTCGGCGAGTAATTCGCGAAGAGCTTGAAGAGGTACGTGATAAATATGGTGATGCACGTAAGACTGAAGTCCGCAGAGACGCCGGAGACTTTAATGCCGAGGATTTCTATTCGGATGACGATATGGTTATCACTATTTCCCATATGGGCTATATAAAACGTACACCGCTCAGCGATTTCCGTACTCAGGCACGAGGTGGAGTCGGAGCAAAAGGTTCAGATACCCGAAGTGAAGACTTTATCGAACACCTCTATATTGCTTCCATGCACAGTTACATGCTGTTCTTCACCCGTAAGGGACGTTGTTACTGGATGAAGGTGTATGAATTGCCGGAAGGAGCAAAAAATACCAAAGGACGTGCCATACAGAATCTTCTGAATATTGATCCGGATGATTCAGTTAATGCTTTCATAAGCGTTAAGGGACTTGAAGACAAAGAGTTTGTTGAATCACATAACCTCGTCTTCTGTACCAAGAACGGATTGATCAAGAAAACTTCACTTGCAGCATATTCTCATCCCCGAGCAAAGGGTGTCAATGCCATTGTCATCAGAGACGAGGATCAGCTCATTAATGTTGAACTTACCGACGGTAATTCTGAAATCATATTGGCAAAGCGCAGTGGTCGGGCTATTCGTTTCCATGAATCGAAAGTTCGTGAAATGGGGCGCGTATCATCGGGTGTAAGAGGTGTCCGTCTTGCTGATATTGATGATGAAGTTGTAGGTATGATTTGCATGAGTCCTCAAACCGAAAATACCATAATGGTTATCTCCGAAAATGGATATGGCAAACGCTCCGACATTTCGGGATATAGAGTGACTAATCGTGGTGGTCTCGGTGTTAAAGCCATGAATATTACCGAAAAGACCGGTCCGATTGTGGGAATTGCAAGTGTCAACGATTCTAATGATCTCATGATTATAAATAAGAGCGGTATCACTTTACGTGTTAACGTCTCTGATTTCCGAATTATGGGTCGATATACCCAGGGGGTACGATTGATTAATCTCGAAAAACGAAATGATCAGATTGCCTCAATCTGTGCGGTTGATTCAGATCCGGAAGAAGAAGTAGACCACAGCGTTGTCGATATGCAGGCTCAGGAAGTGTCGCAAGCCGTTGACGAAATGTTGATGGATGAAGATGTAGACGAAACTGAAGATGACGTCGAATCGGATGATCAGATTGATTTCGAAGAGGAAGCTGATACTTCGGACTCACCTGAGACTAATGACTAAACTTTTAAATAAGTATACGGTCAGTTGATATAGAACAAAAACTCTTAATTCCTAATTCAAAAATCAAAAATCAATCTTATGAGAAAGTCAATGCTTCTTGGTCTGGCGCTTATGGCTTCAATGTCGCTCTCCGCTCAGACAAGCGTCCTGAAAGACGTTGAGCACAATCTCAAAAGCTCAAATCCTAATCCGGCACAGGCACTCAAGGACATCCAGCCCGCTTTAACGAATCCTGAGACTGCCAAGCTTGCTGACACATGGGTTCTCGCAGGTAAAGCAGGATTCGATGTATATCAGAATATGGTGACAATGCAGGCTATCGGTCAAAATCCTGATAATGGTCAGAAGAGCGCAGGAGCCCAGGCTCTTCTTGACGGTTATAACTATTTCCTTACAGCTCTTCCTCTTGACACTGTCGTAAACGAGAAAGGAAAGGTTAAAACTAAATTTTCCAAAGAGATAATCAAAAAGATCAACGAAAAATATCAACAACTTCCTCAGGCAGCTGTCTTTGCATGGGAAGCTGCCGATTATCAAAAATCTTATGATCTTTTTGATATGTTCCTGTCACTTCCTACAAACCCGGTTCTTGGGAAAAATGCACCTCAGGCTGATCCGGACAGTATTCGTGGCAATATGCTTTGGAACCAGGGTATAGCAATGCTTCTGCTCAACAAACCGGCTGAAGCACTTGTGAAGTTACGTCAGATGGAGGGTCTCGGTTATGAACCGGACGAGTATTATGAATATGCAGTTTCTGCGGCTCAGCAGGCAGGTGATGATGAAGCTGCTGTTGAGTTTGCACAGAAAGGTATAGCCAAATATGGCGCTTCTAATACAGCTTTTATCGCTACCCTTATCAATGAACAGCTCAACCGTAAAGACTATAAGGCTGCTTATAAGCTTGCTAATGATGCTATCGCTCAGACATCGGCTGATGAGGCAGAATTGCGTTCGCAGCTTTATGATATCCTCGGCACTATTGCGGAAAACGACAATAACGAAACTGAGGCTGAAGTTCACTTCCGCAAATCAGTTGAAGTTGATCCTAACTACGCAAAAGGATGGTATGACTTAGGTCGTATTATACATAACCGTGCTATTGCGGTGGATAACAATATTGAAAGCGAAGCTCAGCGTGTTGAACAAGTTTATCCTTTGGAACGTGAGGCTGCCGGTTACTTTGAAAAAGCATATAACATTGACGAAAATCAGTCAAATATTCCCGGTATTCTCTACCGCATATATTATATGCTTGGTGATGACGATAAGGCTAACTACTGGCAGAACATGTAATTTATTAATCTGAGCACAATTTCTTAAACCCGGAAAATCTCTGACATGAAGATTTTCCGGGTTTGGTTTATTTTACAAAAATTGTTAACTTTGCGGATGTTATGAAAGATACTAATAAACAGTTTGATGAAGCTTTGAATATTTGTCGAGATATTTTCCGCAAAAAGCTCCATGATTACGGCGCTTCGTGGCGAATCATGCGCCCCTCATCTATAACTGATCAGATATTTATCAAGGCGAAACGTATCCGTACCCTCGAAACAACATCCGAAGCAATGATTGACGAAGGAATCATGCCTGAGTTTATGGGAATTGTAAATTACGGCATCGTAGGGGTTATTCAGAATACCCTTGGCGTTAATGATTACGTGGATATGTCTGCTTCTGAAGCATTGGAAGCTTATGATGCTGAGGCTAAGAAAACGAAAGATCTGATGATCGCCAAGAATCACGATTATGGAGAAGCGTGGAGATCTATGCGGATAACTTCTTATACAGATCTTATTCTCACTAAAGTTGCAAGAACTAAACAGATTGAGGATCATTCTGGAACAACTCTTATCTCGGAAGGGGTGGATGCAAATTACCGGGATATGGTAAATTACGCTGTATTTGCTTTGATAAAGCTGAATGAAAATAATGTCTGACAAAAATCACATACAATCGAACCATTGTCCCAGACCTGCCATGTCAAACTGGCAGGTCTTTACTGTTTGGACTCTCCGAATAATTATTGGATCTGTATTTATTATCTCCGGATTAACCAAAGCTATTGATGTTTGGGGATTCATTTATAAAATTGAAGAGTATGTTGCCGTCTGGAATTTACCGTGGTGGAGATCTCTTTCATTTACTGTGGCTGCCGGACTGTCCGTGGTTGAATTTGTAAGTGGTTTCATGCTCGTTATCGGTGCATTCCGGAAGTCAGTAGTATGGTGGTTATTGATCCTGATGACATTTATGCTCGGATTATCAGCATACATTTTTTTTGCCGATCCGGTGAGCGATTGCGGTTGTTTTGGTGATTTCATTATATTGAGCAATGCTCAAACTTTTGCAAAAAATATTATTATCTATATTGGTCTCATAATTCTGGCAAAATATAATATCAAGGCTGGAACGCTTTATTCACCTTATATACAGTGGATCCCATTAGTCGCTTGCTCGGTTTATATTATTATTATCGGATTAGTGGGATATAACGTTCAGCCTTTGATTGATTTCAGAAGTTTTCCTGTAGGGGAGTCGCTTATTCGGGAAGATGACATCAATGACCTAACAAGTACCACTTTTATATATGAAAAGAATGGTACGAAAAGTGAATTCACCTTGGAAAACCTTCCGGATTCAACATGGATTTTTGTTGATGTCAGTTCAAAGGAATCCGAGAACGGATTTCATTCAAAAACCGATTTCGTCATTATTGACAATGGAATTGACATAGCACCGGATATTATTGTTTCGGAAGGTGATCAGGTGATTCTTGTTGTGCCCGAGCCTGACCGCGCTGATATCTCATATACTCCTACTCTTAATGAAATCTATGAAAATGTTACCGACGCTGGAGGAGATATGGTTTGTCTTATAGCCGGAGATGACACTGCAATCAATTTTTGGGAAGATATTTCACTGGCTGACTATCCGATTTTTCAGGCTGAAGCGACTATTTTAAAGGAATTGTCACGTGGTGTTATGTCGTTAGTCGGTCTCCATGACGGAAAAATTGCCTGGAAACGTACTGTTACTTCTTTATCAATAGATGAATCTGCTTATGGTCAGCCGACGGGTGTAATCTCCGTGATGATCAATCATGGAACCCGTACACTTTTTGTTTTGACATGTTTATTAATCGGTTTCTTGGTTTTGATCGGTTTACCAGGCTGGATTGCATTTTTCATAAAAATGAAAAAGCATTTTTTACGTAAAGAATAAGTGTGGTGCAAACTATTTATATTAATTTTGTGAAAATTTCGGAGGTATTATCAGTCAATGATAATATCGTTAAATTATAGACCTAAAATTTAAAGAAAATGAGACAATTCTTCATAACCCTGATGGGGACACTTGCCGGAATATGGCTCTCCATAACAATCGCGGTATTAGGCTCGATTATTTTATTCGGCGCTATGGCAGCATCTTTCGGGTCATCATCCGGTACCGGTACCACTGTTGAGAAATCAAGTATTTTAGTCATTGATCTGGCCACAAGTGTTGAAGAACGCCAGACTCCGATTGGTCAATTCACCGGTTTGCTTGGAGAATCGGATGTAACACCTATTGCTCTTGATGTTTTTGCTTCTTCATTACGTCATGCATCTACTGATAAAAATATAGTAGGTGTGGTTCTTGAATGTGGCGGAATTTCTGCCGGTATGGCACAGTGTCAGGAAATGCTGAAAGTTCTGAACGAATTTAAGGAATCCGGCAAATGGATTTATGCTTATGGAGATACTTATACTCAAGCTGATTACTATTTGGCATCTTGTTCCGATTCAATATTCGTTAATCCGGTCGGTACGATTGATATTCATGGTCTCTCTTCAACAACAATGTTCTTCAAAGGACTCCTTGATAAACTCGGAATTGAAGCTCAGGTAGTAAAAGTAGGCACTTATAAAAGTGCAGTTGAACCTTTTATATTGACCGAAATGAGTCATGCCAATGCTGAGCAACAGCGTGTATTCCTCAACTCAATATGGAAAACTATTGCTACTCAAATTGCTGACGGTCGAGAACTGACCTACGAGAAAATTAATGCACTCGCTGATAGTTCGTGCTATGCTAAGGAATCAGAATTTTATCTTAAGAATGCTCTTGCCGATGGGGTTTATTATCGTCATGAATTTGATGATATGCTTGCAAAACGAACCGGTCAGGATAAAGCGCGTAAGGTGTCATTATCTGCATATTCAACATTAAACAATATCACCGTACAACCTCTCAAAGCAAAAAAAACGATTGCCGTGCTTTATGCTGTCGGAGATATAACTGATACGGAAGGAGATGGAATAGTTGCATCGGAATTGGTACCTCAAATTTTTAAATTGGCTGAAGATGATAAGGTTGACGGACTAATTCTGCGTGTTAATTCAGGAGGTGGCAGCGCTTTTGCTTCCGAACAGATTTGGGAGGCGCTTCATCAATATAAATCAATTACTAATAAGCCTTTCTTTGTCTCTATGAGTGACTACGCCGCGTCAGGCGGTTACTACATCTCATGCGGCGCTGACCGAATATATGCTGAACCTACAACTTTAACCGGTTCTATAGGTATATTTGGTATCATCCCCCAAGGTGAGACATTTCTTTCAAAACATTTAGGCATCACCACCGGAACCGTTTCGACAAATCCGGAAGGTCTGTTCCCTTCTTTCTTCCGCCCAATGACGGCGTCGCAGCGCAAAGCTCTTCAAAAAAATGTTGAAAATGGCTATGAACTTTTCGTACAACGTTGTGCAACCGGTAGAAATATGCCTGTTGATTCAATTAAGGCTATTGCTGAAGGTCGTGTATGGGACGGTCAGACTGCTTTAAATATCGGGCTTGTTGATCATTTGGGTGGACTTGATGATGCCATTGCGGACATGACAAGTCAATTGAATGAAGAAAAATGCAGGATCGTTAATTTGCCTGATCTGGAATTAGACTTCAAACAGGAACTTCGCAAAGCTTTGTTCAATTTAAAAGCCACTCTGTCATATCCGGGTTGTAGCGTTCTCTCTCCATACACTGACGCTGTTGAACGATTCTGCAAAATGAATAACATTCAGTGCAGAATGGAATTTTTAGTAGTCGAATAATTTTTCGAAAAAATGGCGCGGAACAAATTATTGGCATATCTCGTACTGTATCCTATTTCAATGTGTTATGGGATCGGTGTTGCAACGCGCAACTGGATGTTTAATCATGGGTTTCTTTCAGTTCATGAATTTGACATACCGGTCATCTCAGTAGGGAATATTGCGGTTGGTGGCACTGGTAAAACACCCCATACAGAATATATAGTTTCACATCTAAAAGATAAATTCAAAATCGCGATTTTAAGTAGAGGATACAAACGCGATACCCGGGGATTTGTTGTTGCCAATAATTCAACAGCTACGTTTGAAATAGGTGACGAACCTATGCAGATGTATCGGAAATTTGGAAACGATGTAACTGTCGCCGTTTGTGAGAAACGAGTTGAAGGAATTGACCGGTTGCTGGAGCTGGATAATAAGATCAATATGATTGTGCTAGACGATGCATTTCAACATCGTTATGTGAAACCCGCGGTATCTATTGTTCTGACCGATTATGCCCGTCCTGTTTACAATGACCACATACTTCCTTACGGACGTTTGAGAGAACCGGTCAGTGCACTGAACCGAGCGGATATAGTGATTGTAACTAAATGTCCGTCATCTATTCGCCCGATGGATATGCGACTCGTCAAGCAACATCTTAATCTTTATCCATATCAGAAGTTATATTTTTCAACGTACGAATACGGTCAACCATTGCCTGTTTTTCCTGATTGCAACATGACTTTTACAAGTATGCGGAATCTGACATCTTCTGATTCAGTTTTGTCTTTGACCGGAATTGACAATCCTAAACCGTTTGTCAAATATCTGCGTAGTTTTAAGGCAAAGGTAAAACTTGCGCGATACAGCGATCACCATACTTTTACTGAAGATGACATGTCGGTTATTGAACGTAAGTATGACAATATGACAGGTAAACGGAAAATCATTATTACTACAGAGAAGGATGCTGTCAGAATACAGGCTGGTGGAATATTCCCTGAACGACTTAAGAAGGCATTGTTCTATGTACCTATAAAGGTGAAAATCCTGGATCCTGACAAACAATCCTCGCTGGAAGAAACAATTCAACAGATTATTAAAGACAAAGGTTTATAATATTTCAACTTATCCAAGATTGTTGGACTCTATCTTTATATCCCGAAAATCCACTAAAACAATTATATATGAATATGATTGAGCAGATAACTCAGACAGCTGATTATATCCGTAAACAAGTGAATGAAATTCCCACTACAGCAATCATTCTTGGCACCGGTCTGGGTGCACTTGTCGACCATATAAGTGATAAGAAGTACATTCCGTATAAAGAGATACCTAATTTTCCTTTGTCTACTGTTGAAGGTCATAGCGGAAATCTTATTTTCGGAAAACTTGGTGCATGTCCGGTGATTGCTATGCAAGGACGCTTTCATTATTATGAGGGCTATGATATGAAACAAGTCACATTCCCGGTGAGGGTTATGAAGGCTTTAGGAGTGAATACTCTTTATGTATCAAACGCTGCAGGAGGAATGAACAAAGAATTTCGTGTAGGGGATATCATGATCATAACCGACCATATAAACCTGTTTCCGGAAAATCCTCTTCGGGGAAAAAATTACAACGAACTTGGACCTCGTTTCCCTGCAATGACAGAGGCATATAACCATGAACTTATTGCTAAAGCTGATCAGATAGCGTCTGAAAAAGGTATACGTGTGATGCACGGAGTATATGTAGGCACTCCCGGTCCTACATTCGAAACACCTGCTGAATATGAATATTTCCGTATTATCGGAGGTGATGCCGTCGGCATGTCAACTGTGCCTGAGGTTATTGTAGCAAATCATGCCGGCATGAAAGTTTTTGGAGTTTCTGTAATTACCGATCTCGGAGGAAAGGATGTTACAGATGTTCCTACACATGAAGAGGTGCTGAAGGCAGCTGAAGCTGCACAGCCATTTATGATGGAAATAATGAAAGAACTTGTTAACCGTTGATTGATATGGAAAATGAAAAGACTAACCTGACTGAAATTTCAACTATAGGAGAGTTCGGTTTGATTGACCGTATTACCGATGGAATAGAATTTCATAATCCTTCAACTATAAGAGGTGTCGGCGACGATGCCGCTGTAGTATCTTATCCGGAAACAGATGTGCTTGTGACTACGGATATGTTACTTGAGAATGTTCATTTTGATCTGACTTACGTTCCTTTAAAGCATCTCGGTTACAAATCCGCGGTAGTTAATTTCTCTGATATTTATGCGATGGGGGGAACCCCACGTCAGATTACTGTCGGACTTGGCATTTCCAGTAGATTTACTATCGAGCATATCGATGCTCTTTATAGTGGAATACGACTTGCGTGCGAAATTTATGGAGTTGATCTGGTCGGTGGTGACACAACCGGTTCGCACTCGGGTCTTGTAATATCGATAACATGTATCGGTGATGTTGCTAAAGGTAATGCTATAATGCGTGATGGTGCCAAAGATACTGACTTGATATGTGTTTCGGGAGATCTTGGAAGTGCTTATATGGGACTTCAGTTGCTTGAACGTGAAAAAGCGGCATCTGCCGGACGGGCTGATTTTGTACCTGACTTTGGTGGTAAAGAATATCTTGTGGAACGTCAACTGAAACCGGAGGCAAGACGCGATATAATTGAAGAACTGCAAAAAGCCGGAATCAGACCTACCTCTATGATGGATGTAAGTGACGGGTTGTCGTCGGAACTTTTGCATATCTGTCATCAAAGCCATACGGGATGCCGTATTTATGAAGAACGTATTCCTATTGATTATCAGACTGCCGTAATGGCTGAAGAGCTTGGCATGAATTTGGTTACGGCAGCCATGAATGGGGGAGAAGACTACGAATTATTATTTACTGTTCCATTATCAAGTCATGAAGAAATATCCAGACTTGAAGGGATAAAAGTTATAGGTCACATTACTAAGGAAGAACTGGGATGTGCAATGATAACCCGGGACGGTAAAGAAATTGAATTGAAAGCTCAGGGATTCAATCACATGAAAGAAACAGACTGAGCTATTATTTCAGCAAATATAAAACACCTCCGTATAGTTCATAAAGAACTTTCTGGAGGTGTTTAATTTTATATCAACAAACAAAGGAGCTGAATTACATTCCTTGACGTTTCATTAAATAATCTTTATCATTGATTTCGTATTCAAGCACAGAACTGTTCTTGATTTTTATATCGTCAAACTTTTGGATACTCATAAGGTTTCCACCCACAACTTGTCGTAATTGTAACTCAAGTGCCTTGGCAAGTTGCGGCTTCATAGAATCGACCTGAGCGGAGGGTTCACCGGTCGAATTGCTGACAGATACATTAACAGCTTCCGGATCGACCTGAACTATCAGTGAATTAACATCCCAATTAAAAGAAATCTCGTCATCTGATATAACTTCCCATGATCCTTTAATAGTAGCAGTGCCGTTTGCTGTAAGAGCATAAGGAGTCTGTAAGCCCTCGCTACCTGTTGCCTGAGATGTCACGCTAACCAATCCGCTTACTATTACATCACCACCCGGAGTTGAGGCAGATGGTTTTGAGAAATCATATGTGGAGATCATCATGGCGCTTGCCGCAGAGTTGTCTACAATTCTCTCAGGAGCACCGCTCCATGATCCAACAAGTTCATCTGCAAGTTTATTCTTCGTGTCACATGACGTCAACGCCGCTACCGACAGTAGAGCGAGTGAAAAAACCGTTCCTTTCATAATTTTTACATCTTTTAATGAAGAACGATAAGGATAACAGAAAAGTTCACTAATCAACTTATTTTCTATAAAATCTTGGTGCAATAATATTGATTGTATGGACGGCAATTATTATCTTTGCAATAACTAAAAATCATAGATTACCTTATGGCAACAAAACCGTTTAAATATCAGGAGATGTTTCCTCAGGCAACTCCGGATAAAACAGAGTACTAT
Source organism: uncultured Bacteroides sp. (assembly GCA_964555405.1). Taxonomy (GTDB): domain Bacteria; phylum Bacteroidota; class Bacteroidia; order Bacteroidales; family Muribaculaceae; genus Paramuribaculum. The sequence continues at coordinate 10,211 of CAZKSF010000008.1, read as the reverse complement.
CTGTTGACCTCTGATTATGTTAAGGTCGAAAACTGGAATGGACACGAAATGCTCGTAGTTGATCCGGAAGCATTAACCGTCCTTGCCCGTCAAGCTACCCACGACAATGCTTTCATGCTTCGTCGCGAGCATAATGAAATGGTTGCAAAAATACTTCACGATCCTGAAGCAAGTGAAAATGACAAGTTCGTAGCCCTTACCATGCTTCGTAACGCTGAGGTGGCGAGCAAAGGTCAGCTACCGTTCTGCCAGGATACCGGTACCGCTATAATTCATGGCGAGAAGGGTCAGAGCGTCTGGACCGGGGGAGGTGACGAAGAACGCTTGTCGGAAGGTGTATATCAGACTTACACTACCGATAATCTCCGTTATTCCCAGAATGCTCCGCTCACTATGTACGATGAGGTGAACACCGGTTGTAACCTGCCCGCTCAGATTGATCTGCATGCTACGGACGGAGATGAATATCATTTCCTTTTTGTTGCAAAAGGTGGCGGATCGGCTAACAAGACTTATCTTTATCAGGAAACCAAGGCTCTCTTGAATCCTAAAACTCTTGTACCGTTCCTTGTCGAAAAAATGAAATCGCTCGGAACTGCCGCTTGTCCTCCTTATCATATAGCATTTGTCATCGGTGGAACATCTGCAGAAATGAATCTTGCAACTGTTAAGAAGGCTTCAGTCAAATATTACGATAATCTGCCTACCAAAGGTAATGAACTCGGACACGCATTCCGTGATGTAGAGCTCGAAAAACAACTTCTTGATGAAGTTCACCGTATTGGTCTTGGCGCTCAATTCGGTGGTAAGTATTTTGCCCACGATGTACGTGTGATTCGTCTCCCGCGTCATGGCGCTTCTTGTCCGGTTGGTCTCGGAGTTAGTTGTTCTGCCGACCGTAACGTCAAAGCTAAGATAAACCGTGAAGGTCTTTGGATTGAAAAACTGGATGCAAATCCCGGCGAACTTATTCCTGAAAAATACAGAAACCAAGGTGAAGGTAACGTCGTGAAGATCGATCTTAATCGTCCTATGCCTGAAGTTCTTGCGGAGCTGTCGAAATATCCGGTATCAACACGTCTTTCACTTAACGGTACAATCATTGTTGGACGAGATATTGCCCATGCAAAGATTAAGGAGCGTCTTGACCGCGGTGAAGAAATGCCTCAGTACTTAAAAGATCATCCTATCTATTATGCCGGTCCTGCAAAAACGCCCAAAGGAATGGCTTCAGGTTCATTCGGTCCGACTACTGCGGGACGCATGGACTCTTACGTCGATCAGTTCCAGGCTGCCGGTGGTTCTATGATTATGATAGCTAAAGGCAACCGCAGCAAACAGGTAACTGATGCATGTCATAAGCACGGTGGTTTTTACCTCGGATCTATCGGTGGACCGGCAGCGGTTCTCGCTCAAAACAGCATAAAGAAAGTGGAATGCCTTGAATACCCCGAACTTGGAATGGAAGCAATATGGAAAATTGAAGTGGAAGATTTTCCTGCATTTATTCTTGTCGATGACAAGGGTCATGACTTTTTCACTGAAATCCAGGAAAAATGTGCAGGTTGCGCATTGAATAAATAATCTCGACAAAAAAAGGAACAGGCTGCGTCGTGACCATGGGATCTTGACGCAGCCTGTTCCTTTTTTTGTTATTTATATTGTGGCATCAGTGATTTATAGCACCAATGAGATCCTTGATATCGGAGACTCCATGCCTCTGACAATACTCAGTGATGTAGTCAATCGAGTCAACTGAAGCGCATGGATCAACAAAGTTTGCTGTCCCGAATTGCACGGCTGAAGCACCGGCAAGTATAAATTCAAGGACATCTCTTCCATTCATGATTCCACCGAGTCCGATTACCGGAATAGAAACAGCTTTAGCGACCTGCCACACCATTCTTACCGCAATTGGACGAACAGCCGGTCCGGAAAGACCGCCGGTGATAGTAGAAAGGCAAGGTTTCTGGCGTTCTACGTCTATAGCCATTCCCAATACAGTGTTTATGAGCGAAACGCTATCGGCGCCTTCTGCTTCAGCAGCACGGGCAGTCTCGGTTATATCAGTAATGTTTGGCGATAATTTGATAATGAGGGTTCGGTCGAAAGCCTCTCTTGTAGCTTTAGTCACAGAAGCAGCTCCTTTTGCTGTAGTACCGAAAGCCATACCTCCTTGTTTAACATTCGGGCAAGAAATATTTACTTCAATAGCCTTTACCTTGTCAAGCGGGTTCAAACGCTCGCAAACTCCGACATAATCATCAATGCACGCACCTGAAACATTTACGATCAGATTTGAATTGATACTTTCAAGTCTCGGATAAATATGTTCGATGAAGTAATCTACACCTTTATTCTGTAATCCTACAGCATTCAGCATTCCTGATGGAGTCTCAGCCATTCTGGGATATGGATTGCCCTGGCGAGGCTCAAGAGTTGTACCTTTTACTATATAACCGCCGAGACGGTCAAGATCAAAGAAGTCTGCAAATTCTTCGCCGTAACCGAATGTACCGGAAGCTGTGAGAATTGGATTTTTCAGTTTCAGATTACCGATATTTACGCTTAGATCTACCATTTCAGTTCTTTAATATTAAATACAGGACCTTCAGTACAAACACAAACATTACCACGAGTGGTGTTCTCCACACAGCACAGACACGCACCTACTCCACAAGCCATCATATTTTCAAGTGAAACTTCACAATCAACGCACAGCTCTTTAGCTTTACGGGCAACAGCTTTCATCATTGGAGCAGGTCCACAGCAATATATACGTTCAAATGTCTTTTCAGAGAATACAGGATGATCTGTAACTACACCTTTAATACCTTCCGAGCCGTCATCAGTCGTAATATGGACCTCGCCGGTCAGCGCAAGTTTATCAGTAAGTAGAAGCATATCAGAAGTTCTTGCACCGACCAAATAGTCAACTTTAACGCCATTTTGCGCCAGTACTTTTCCAAGCATATGCATTGGAGCAATACCTACACCTCCTCCGACAAGAAGAGCATTGGTGATACCACTTTGATTAAAGCCGTGTCCCAACGGAGTGATTATATTCAAGTGCTCCCCGGGAGTCATATTTATAAGGTAATCGGTTCCTTCTCCAGCATTACGTATCAGGAATCGCATAGTCCCGTTTTTCTTATCTATATCGCAAATAGATATAGGACGACGTAAAAAAGTCGAAGGGGAGTGCGGAATCTTTATCTGGACAAATTGCCCCGGAAGAGCATCCGGAAGTTCCACTCCAGGATTGGATGGCTTGACAACCATTTCGCAATACCCACAAGATATCTTATGGTTTTCCTTAATTATAAAATCAATTATATACTTCATAAAAGAATATAGTTAACAGATTCAACTTACAAAATTAATAAATTTTGTTCAGTGATTGCCAATGGGACCAAAGGATTCGAAGCTATTGTCACTATAATAAATTATAATGCTCACAATACGCTTGGTAGGCGATTCATTATTGAAGTTGGATACATTTTCACCAGTATCCTTTATCGGGGTGGATTCTTCTCCCTCATCGTTATCTGCGTTATCTGTTTCATCAAAAATGGTTTCATCATTTTTCTGATGTTCGGCATTAGGAATATCGAATGAAATAGACCCTAATGTACCGAAAATCTCGTCAATCGATGATGAGGTGGTAGACGATAATTCAGAGGGACGGAAAGTAGGTGCAGTCGATTTTTTAACAGGAGAGGGGGGAGGACTCGGTTTACTATCTGTAGAAATATTTAGCATCGAACCTTCTCCAAACATCAACCACATAACAGATAAATCCGGATAAGCAGAATGAATTTTTCGTATAAGTTCATCACTTACCTTTTTGTTCCTGCCATTTAATAATTGCGACATAGACGGACGTGGTATTTCGCACGTATCTGCAAATTGTGTAACAGGAATCTGTTTGAATTGAATATATTGTTTTAGTCTGGAAACTATATCCATCTCATAAATAATTTGTTATTTCTTGTTGCAAATTTAGAAAATTAAATTGACAAATGCAAATCTAAACTCAAATTTACTATTTAAAATTGTAAATTATGCGATTTACAAAAGCGAATTAAAGATTGAATACATGTTTAACAATGCAACTACCGGATAAAAACAGGTGTTTACAAAAACAACCAACACTCTATGAGTATTGGTGAAAACACAACACATAATCTATTCTACTGCTATAGATAATAATCATTGTAATAAGATTATCAATATTATAGCATCTGAAATAAATTATGTTAATAAGATAAGTGGAAGTCGAAATGAGATTTTTGTAAACTTGTGTTTGCTTTTCTTCTGATTGTTTGATTGTGTGAATTATTGCCGTTAGCAATCTATTTGAATAAACGATGTGGAATTCCTAATAATGCAAAAATGAATTCAAAAATTAACACTCTCACGAGCTTCTGATTTTAAAACAATGAAACCATAGTTTGGTTCGTCAAATCATTAATTTTTTTATATTGCAAAGGTAATCTTATATATGAGAATTATATTTTCTCATTAAAGTTAAAAAATATATATCCACCTTCGTCGGCTCACAAATATCTGTTTAAATTATAATAATAAACTTAAAAGCTTTTGTGTTTCCAAAATTTCTTAATAATTTTCGGATGTCAACGATAAATAAATGAGGTATGTTTCGATCTCCCGCTATATTATTTTGGTGTTTTCTATCTCTGATAACGGCTGATGCCGGTGCAAAAAATATAATTATCGCCGATTCACTTACACATATACCGCTCCCCCGTGCATCCATTTTTAACAAACACGGCGAACTAATAGGGATCAGTGATAATGGCGGTTCGTTTTCATCAGTCTCAACAGATAATTTCCCTTTAAATGTCCGTTATCTAGGATTCAAAGAGAAGACAATATATAAGGTAGAAACTGATACAATTTTTCTTGGTGAGGACGTTTCCGAATTACCCGAAGTGATTGTCGAATCAAAACAAAAACGTTTATTGCATGTGTTAGCATATGTCAGAGAATATTCTTCATTATCCACATATACAGATACAATTTTTCTATTCAGGGAAAAAATGGTTGATTATATATTTTCACCGGAAAAGAAAATAAAATTCAAAGGTTGGACGACACCGAGAACATTAGTAAGTCGATCTTATTATCATTTCACTAATGATAATGGACTGGATAGTGTGAGTGATGCCTGTAATCATCATTTTTCCTGGTCAGATTGGATTGGTATCGCTCCTGATTACATGTTACCTTCTAAGTTGAGAAACGTTTCAACCGGAACCGATACTATTCAAGGGAAATATAGTCCATGTGAGATTTGGGATAAAAGAGATGATCATGTAAGCGTAAACATAAATGTCCTGGCTGACACCGCCAGTAGGAAATGGGTACAAAATCTAAAGATCTTTTTTCGAAACGAACTTGATTTTGAAACGTTCAAAGTTCGTTTCGATTATGCTGATATAATCAATGATTCGATTACTGCCAAAGATTTAAGCGGTTACTCATTTTGTGTCGAATCCAAAGGGCGTGGTCATGAAATGTTTCGCTTTAACAGACGTGATGAACCGTTTTTTGTCAGTACATCTGCCGATGTCTTCATTTTAGATAAGGAGTTTATAACAGTTAAAGAGGCGAAAAAATGGACTGACATCAATTTTTCAAAAGAAGATATAGAAATCTACCAACCTGTTGATATCCCTGAATTATCACAGAACATACACCAGCTCATTGAACGGGTAAATAATATTGATATAACTCAGATACGACTTAATATCGAACCTGACCAAAGACTAAAAAGTAATAGATTGGGAGGCAGAAATTTTAAATTAGGCAGAAGGGCATTATTCATATTGAAAAACATAACTGGAATATCTGCATATAAATCTCATAAAAAATTCAATTCTAAATGGAATGAATCAAGAATTAGAAACTCCCGAAAGACTAAAAGTAGGCGTAGGCGGGAAGAATCTTCTCACTAAGTCAATCAAATAAGAGTAGTTATTACTGCTTAACAACCGGTTATTGTTGCACAATCCAAGGTTTTTAATTAACTTTGACATAACCATCATAAATAATCATGCTTAAGGAACACAAAATGGCCATCGCACGCATTTTTGATGATCTGATCAAGGCTGATAGGATCATTGATTCAGGTGAAATGCTGTGCTGGAAAAATATTTGTGCCAAATATTCAATTGACCGAAATATAGAAATCGAAGCCGGGAGAATGACTTTGGCTGACGCTGTGGCTTCAATTTGCAATTCCAACATCAAAGGAATTAAGTCGGGTCTTATGGCTGAATGTAAGTCAATGACTGTAAGTGATGGTTTCTGCGCTCATTCGGAGGCAATGCTTATAAGTGCTTTGACAGTACTGTTCGATGATTCAAATCCTTTTTCGGGTGAGATTTATTCGATTCCACAGTCTGATTTCAATATTGATATGGCTTCGGTGTTGTTCGTAGAAAATGAATTTCACCCGGAGATTAATGAGCAGATATTAAATCGTTACAGGAGTATATTTAAGGAGTTTCAGCTTGCCGGGTTTCATTTTGTTTATATTCCTCAGATTATTAAACACTATCGAGAGACAGATCCACAATTATTCAAGGATATTCTCTCATTTCTTTCGCCCACGACAAGTGAAACGGGAATCGAGCATGCCTATAAATCTCTCATGATGATGACCACTGATGTGTTTTGTAAAGATTTACTTTGCAATAAATGCGGTCTTAAGGAATTATATGACACTCCACCTTCATTATTGATAAAAATCGGAAGCAGTTCTGTTAAAGGGATTCCGTTTTCGAATTATTTAAGACTGACAATATCAGTAGATGTTCTTAAAGAAGTTCAACATTTCATTGATCTGTTCAGTAGAATGCAAAGCCGTGATTTTTTTGTAGTAAATACATCTGAGGAACGGGATAATCAGTTTCATTTTCACGGTTTCTACAAACAATTGCTGGATATATTCCTGACACGCCATAATATCAGAAGTCGGATAATTATTGATCCATTTAAAGAGGAGATATTTTTCCCTGATATAGACGCCAGGTTAGCAGGAGTTCATCGACGCGAAAAGGCTCTGTACACACTGTTTCTTTGTCAAGGTAATAAAGGTTTGAATTTTAACAGACCCAAATCTGTTTCTGACATGATCTCCTATGATAAACGTATTGAAAGTATACAATCACGATTCACTGTTGCGTACGGTATTTTTGGCGGTGACACAAATGCTTGTCCTGACTTGTCGCAGCCGGAAATCAGACGGCCTATCTTTAGTTGTCTTAAAAGATCGGTTAAAAATCTGGCTGCTTTATATAACCCTGACGATTATAATATTTCAAAACAGGATAATAATAGGTTCAGTGTCTTGTTAGAACCTGAACTTGTCTATGTAGTCCAATCAGATAGACCGGATCCTGTACCCTTACTTGAATCTGACCTTTACAATCGTATTTACGGCGTACAATAGTTCTATATCTCTGATGAGTTCAGACAGACAGTATATAGCAATCGATTTGAAGTCATTTTATGCGTCTGTGGAGTGTGTTGAACGTGGATTGGATCCGCTCGATACATGCCTTGTAGTCGCCGATATCTCACGCACAGAAAAGACCATATGCCTTGCGGTCTCTCCGGCCTTGAAAACTTTTGGAACAGGAGGGCGACCAAGGCTGTTTGAAGTAGTTCAGAAAGTCCGTGAAATAAACAGGCGTAGAGGGAAAGCCGGAAAATCTTACTCTAAAAAAATAATAGACTCTCATCCTGAAATAGCCGTCGATTACTTAGTAGCGGCTCCCAGAATGGCTCATTACATTGAATACAGTACACGGATCTACAAAATATATCTGAAATACATCGCACCTGAAGATATTCACGTTTATTCAATTGACGAAGTCATAATTGATGTAACTGGATATTTAGCTACATATAAGCTAACTGCCCGAGAGCTGGCAATGAGTATTATCCGTGAGGTCCTGAGTGAAACAGGAATAACGGCGACAGCGGGTATCGGCACAAATATGTACCTATGCAAAATAGCTATGGATATTGTTGCCAAGAAGATGCCGCCAGACAAAGATGGAGTGCGTATAGCTGAACTTGATGAACTGGAGTATCGTCGGCAATTGTGGAACCATACCCCTTTAACTGATTTCTGGAGAATAGGGCGTGGTATTGCAAAACGACTTGCAAGCTACGGACTGTTGACAATGGGCGACATAGCACGTTTTTCTTTAATGCACGAGGATTTTCTATATCAACTTTTTGGAATCAACGCTGAGCTTTTGATTGATCATGCCTGGGGTTGGGAGCCGGTAACGATGGAGTTAGTGAAATCATACCGCCCGGAAAGTAATAGTATGAGCAGCGGACAAGTTTTACAGAATGCTTATAGCGTGGCTAATGCAAGGAACGTGATTATCGAAATGGCGGATCAAATTTCACTTGAATTGATTGATAAACGACTCGTCACTGACCAAATTGTTCTTACTGTAGGTTATGACACTCAATCGCTCACTGATCCGGAAATAAAATATACAGGCAAAATAACTACTGATTTTTATGGCAGATCGGTTCCGGCGCATGCTCATGGAACGATCAATATAGCTGAACCGACTTCTTCTGCAAAAATTTTGATTGAGAATGTTGGAGAACTCTTTGATCGGATTGTAAATCCCTATTTACTTGTTCGTCGGCTAAACCTGACAATTAATCATCTGAAAAATGAAAATTACATATCTACTGATGCCGGATTGCAACAGCTTGGCTTGTTCGATGATTACGATGAAATTATTAAACGGCATGAAATCGAAAAAAAGGAATTAGATAAAGAACGACGACGTCAGGAAGCTGTTTTGAAAATAAAAAAAATGTTTGGTAAGAATGCTATTCTAAAAGGTTTGAATTACAAAGAAGGAGCCACACAACGCGATAGAAACCGCCAGATAGGAGGACACCATGAATGAGTATGATGATATAATTGACCTGCCTCATTATGAACCCAGACATAAACGGATGCCTCTTGCAAATCGGGCTGCCCAATTTGCACCATTTGCTGCCCTTTCGGGACATCACGATGCAATTGATGAGACCGCCAGGATGACGGATAAAAAGATGGAACTATCGGAAAGCGATCAAAAAGAGTTGAATCAAAAAATCATCTACGCAATTAATAAACGGCTCACGATCAGTCTCACTTTCTTTCAACCTGATGGCTTAAAAGATGGGGGGCATTATGTCACTGTATGTGGAATGATCAGCAAAATCAGTGAATATGAGCGAACAATTTATCTCAATAATGAAACAATTGTTCCAATTGACCTTGTGACCGATATAAAATTGGTTGAGTGATTTTTTTTACCGGAAGCCAATATTTCAATGATAAAAAATGGTTTTTTCGTCTCTATATATTTTATTTTGAGTATTTTTGCTGCATATTAAAAAACGATATTATGATTGATGAAATTCTAAGATATAACCGAGATTTTGTTGACAAAAAGGGATATGAAAAATTCCTTACATCAAAATATCCCGATAAAAAGATTGCTATCGTAACGTGTATGGATACCCGTTTGGTAGAGTTACTCCCAGCTGCTCTTGGTATACGAAACGGAGACATCAAAATTATCAAAAATGCCGGCGGAACGATTACCAATCCGTTCGACTCTACGATGCGTTCCCTTTTGGTGGCTGTCTATGAGCTTGGAGTAAACGAGATAATGGTTATAGGTCACACGGGTTGTGGCGTGCAGGGAATGAATGCTCAGGAGATGCTGCACCTGATGAAAGAGAGGGGAGTTAATGAAGAGCATATTACGCTGATGCGCCATTGCGGTATCAATCTTGACAGCTGGTTACATGGATTTGAAGATACAGCGGAGGCTGTTAACGAAACCGTCGATCTTATCTCCAATCATCCTCTGATGGCTGATGATGTACGTGTTGCCGGTTATATCATGGATTCGACCACCGGATTACTTACTCCTCTTGTATAATATCCCTTATAATTGAAACCTCAATGAAAATCAGAATCGGGAGATTCGATCTTGGCGCTTCTCAAATTTCAATGGTTATTGTGTTCATTACTTTAAGTGTATGCGCCGTAATAGCTGCTTTCCTCCAATACAGGTCAGAGTGGTCAATGCCTCTGCATTACATTATTTTTCTCAATGAAACTTTAGCTCTTGCGGCTACTTTGTGTT